>JBKHDS010000372.1:0-2504 GCA_046541215.1 Nitriliruptoraceae bacterium | reverse complement strand
ACCTGGTCCTGCTCGGCTGACGAGCTCGCGGTGACCTCACGACGTCCGGTCGGCGGCGTCGTCCGGCACCTGATCCCGGGCTCCGTCGCGGCGGTGCGGGGCCACGAAGACCTCGTCGAGCGGTTCCTCGACGGGGCACGGCAGCCAGACGGTCACCGCCGTGCCGCCGCGATCGGAGCGCACGTCGACGCTGCCGCCGTGCGCCGTGGCGACCGCCTGGACGACCGCGAGCCCGAGGCCGGTGGAGTCGCGCGCGTCGCCCGCGCGGACGAAGGGGGCGAACACCTCATGGAGGATGTCGGGGTCGATGCCGGGTCCCTGGTCCTCGACCCGGAGCCCGACCCGCTCTCCGGTGACGTCGACCGTGGCCGCGACCGTGATCGGGGTGCCCTCGGGGGTGTGGATCAGGGCGTTGTTGGTCAGGTTCAGGACGGCCTGGGCGAGCCGATCGGGGTCGGCGTGGAGGGTGACCGGTGGCGGTGGCTGCACGGCGATGCGGCCGGGGCCGCAGATGCCGGCGAGCTTCATCTCGAGCTCCTCGAACCAGCCGACGAGGTCGAGCTCGCGCGGCCGGACGAAGTCCGGCGTCCGGGTCCGGGCCATCGCCATGAGGTCCTCCACGAGCCGTGCCATGCGGCCGAGCTCATCGCGCACGATCTCCGCGGTCTCCCGCACCGCGTCCGGGTCGTCGGTGTCCACGGTGGTGAGCATCTCGAGGTGCCCGCGTGCGATGGTGATGGGGGTGCGCAGCTCGTGGCCGACGCTGGCGAGGAACTCCTGCTGCTGGGCGGTGGCCTGCTCGAGGCGGTCCAGCATGGTGTTGAACTCGCGTGCGAGCACCGCCACCTCGTCGTCGACGTCCGGTACCTCGACGCGGGCATCGAGCCGGCGCAGCTCCGTGGAGCGGGCCGCATCAGCGAGCGCTCCGAGGGGGGAGAGCGCCCGCCAGAGGGCGACGGTCAGCAGGATCCCGCCGACGAGCAGCGACGCCCCCGCCGCGGTCGCCACGAGCAGGGAGGCCTCCCGGGCCTCGGCGCTGACCGGGGCGAGGGGGGAGACGATCTGGAGGGTGGCGAGCTGGTCACCGTCGACCAGGATCGGCACGGTCGAGGTGCGGATCTCCCCGGCGTCGCCGGTCTCCACCGTCTCCCGCACGTTCAGCGTGCCGGCCGGCAGGGTGCCGGTGGTGAACCGCTCGGCCAGTTCCGGCGGGCCGTTGCTCGCCGCGAGCCGCAGGCGGTCGTCGAAGGTCACGATGGTCCAGTAGGACTCGTTGGACGGGTTGAGCTGGAGGTAGCGCCGTACCGCGGCCTCCAGGGCGTCCCGGTCGGAGGCCGTCGGGTCGTCCTCGCGAGCCTCGGCCAGCAGGGCTGCGATGGACCGCTGGAAACGCTCCTCCTCGCGGGCGAGCATCGTGTCGGTGTCACGCAGCCCGTCCTGCAGCAGGAGCTCGTAGGCGAGGATGGCGGCGACCGCGAGGCTGACCGCGAACACCGCCATCGCCGTCGACGGGACCCGTACCCGCAGCCACTGTGACGGCGAGCGCCGTCGCGAGGGTGGCTGCGCGGCGGTCATGACACGAACCGGTACCCGGCGCCGCGCACCGTCTCGATGCGCTGCTTGCCGAGCTTGCGGCGCAGGTAGCCGACGTAGACCTCGACGACGTTGGAGCCCGGCTCGAAGTCGTAGCCCCAGACCCGGTCCATCAACTGGACCTGGGAGAGGACCTGGCCAGGGTGCCGCATGAACGTCTCGAGCAGGGCGAACTCCCGCGCGGTCAGATCCACGGTGCGACCGTCGGCGGTCACGCTCCGAGCGCGCAGGTCGAGCCGGACCCCGCCGTGTTCCAGCGCCGCGGAGCTCTGCTGGTCCCGAGACCGCAGGCGCGCATGGACCCTGGCGAGCAGCTCGGCGAAGCTGAAGGGCTTGGTGAGGTAGTCGTCGGCGCCCGCGTTGAGGTTGCCCACGCGGTCGTCGATGGCGTCCTTGGCGGTCAGGATGATCACCGGCACGTCGGGACGGCGCTCGCGGAGCTTGCGCAGCACCTGCTCGCCGGGGAGCTTCGGCAGCATGAGATCGAGGATCACCAGATCGACCGAGGCGTCGCAGGCCAGCGCGTAGCCGGTCGAGCCGTCGTGAGCGACGGTGACGGTGAAGCCCTCGGCCTTCAGGCCGCGCTCGACGAACGACGCGATCCGCGCCTCGTCCTCCACGATGAGTACGTTCATGGGCGGAGTGTGCCGCATGACGGTGCCGCAGCGGGTGTGGCTGAGAAGGTCCTCAGGACGACCTCAGCCCGGCTTCACCCCGGGGACGAACCCTGCGGTCCGGCTCGCCGCCCCGGCGCCCGTGGAGGCGGTGGTCGAGCCACCACGTGCCGGTCCCCAGGAGCCGAGATGTCCGACACCGCACCCGAGCCCGTCGAGCTCCCCCCGTTGAAGGAGCGCGACCTCCTGGTCGCCGCCGCGCGCGCGGCCGGTGCTGAGCTCCGTAGCTCACGCCTG
>JBKHDS010000371.1:0-2512 GCA_046541215.1 Nitriliruptoraceae bacterium | reverse complement strand
CCTCGCGGCGCTCGCAGCGCTCGCAGCGCTCGCGGGCTGCGACGAGCCCGCGCCAGCACGAGCCAACCGGAGACGATGGCGGTCGCGGCCAGCAGCAACGAGGCGCGCAGCGCGAAGGAGCCGGCCTGCTCCTCGGTCAGTCGTGCCGTGGCCTCGGCCATGAAGTAGCTCGAGCCCATCGATCCGAAGGTGACCGACCACTGGTAGCCGATCAGGCAGGCCGAGACCGCCGCCACCGGGGACATCCCGCGCCGCACGAGCAGCGGTGCCGACATCGCGATGGGGACCCCGAACCCGGCGGCGCCCTGCAGGAATGACGGCAGCACGAAGGCGAGCAGCAGCAGCCGCCGGCCGTCGGTCGGTGCGAGCAGGTCCGCGGCGCCGGCGACCCGGTCGAGCGCCCCGGACCGGTCCAGCACCTCGAACAGCAGCAGCGCCGGCAGCACGATGAGCAGGATCCAGGTCCCGGTCCACAGCCCCCGGAGCACCGCGACGCCCAGCGCGGCCGGTGCGAGCTCGAAGACCGTGCCCCCAAGTACGAGCGCCACCGCAGCGCTCAGCCACGCGGACGGCGTGAGCGGCCGCGAGCGCAGGACCAGCCCGGTCAGCAGCACGATCGGGACCGCGGCGACCAGCACCGCCCACCAAGGCCACACCACCAGCTCCTACCCGGACCCGCAGGCGGTCCGAGGGTCCGTCCCGGAGGCTAGCCCCCGACGTCCACCGCTACGCTCGCCCGTCGGACGGGCCGCCGAGGCGCCCGGGACAGGAGCGAGTGTGCCCGAGCACGTGACCCTCGAGGTCGACGCCGCCGCCCAGCTCGCCGTGCTCCGCATCGATCGGCCGCCGATGAACGCCCTGTCGCAGGCCGTCTGGGAGCAGCTCGACGCGGCCGTCACCGAGGCGGTCGCCGACGAGCGCGTCCGGGTGCTCATCGTCTGGGGTGGTCCGAAGGTGTTCGCCGCCGGCGCGGACATCACGGAGTTCCCCGACCTCGACCCCGTCGCCGCCCGCCGCTACGGCGCGGTCCTGCAGGCCACGCTCACCCGCCTCGCGCGTGCGCCGATCGTCACCATCGCGGCCGTGCACGGCTACGCGCTCGGCGGCGGGTGCGAGCTGGCGCTGGCGTGCGACTTCCGCGTCGCGGCCGACAACGCCAAGCTCGGGCTGCCGGAGGTCCTGCTCGGTCTGCTGCCAGGTGCCGGCGGGACCCAGCGGCTCCCGCGCCTGGTGGGGCTCGCCCGCGCGAAGGAGCTGATCCTGTCGGGCCGCATGGTCGACATGGTGGAGGCCGAGCGCATCGGCCTGGTCGAGCAGGTCCTGCCCGCCGATGAGCTGCTGGAGGGGGCTCGGGCCTTCGCTGCCCGGTTCGCCGCCGGCCCGGCCTCCCTCGCGCTCGCCAAGCGCGCCATCGAGGACGGCACCGAGCAGCCGCTGGACCAGGCGCTCCGGCTCGAGTCCGAGCTCTTCGCCGCCGCCTTCGCGACCGAGGACGCCCGCACCGGGATCGCGAGCTTCCTCGAGCACGGGCCGGGCCGGGCCACCTTCCAGGGCCGCTAGGAGCACCCCGTGAGCGCAGAGCCGATCCCGCCCGATGTCCGCACCCTCGACATCAAGGCCAAGCAGCGCCTCTACCACGACTGGGAGTCGCGAACCTACGAGGAGAAGTTCTCGATCTCCTACGACCAGCGCTGCATCGACTACGCCCGGGACCGGTTCCGCAAGGTCGTGCCGGAGGGCGCCGGGTTCTCCCGGGTGCTGGAGGTCGGGGCCGGGACCGGGTTCTTCCTCATCAACCTCGCCCTCGGCGGGTGCCTGGATGGCGCCGAGCTGCACGCCACCGACCTGTCGGAGGGGATGCTCGAGGTGTGCCGGCGCAACGGCTCCGAGCACGGGCTGACGATCGCGACCCGGCAGGGCGACGCGGAGTCCCTGCCCTACGACGACGCCAGCTTCGACCTGGTCATCGGCCACGCCTTCATCCACCACCTGCCCGTGCCGGGCGCCGCCATCGCCGAGATGGCCCGGGTCCTCAAGCCCGGCGGGACCCTCGTGCTCGCCGGGGAGCCGACCGAGCTCGGCGACAAGCTGTCCTGGATGGTCAAGAACGCCACCTGGCGCACCTTCCGCGCGGTCACCGCGCTGCCGGGGCTGGGTGGGCTGCGCAAGCCGTCGATCACCGAGTCCGGGGGGACCGCCACCGACGAGGTGCTCGCCCGGCTCGAGCACGAGGTGGACCTGCACACCTTCCGGCCGCGGGACGTGGAGCGGACCGCGCGGCTGGTCGGTCTGACCGAGGTCAAGGTCGTCACCGAGGAGCTGACCGCCAACTGGGTCGGCTGGTCGGTCCGCACCATCGAGGGTGCCGTGCGCCCGGGACTGCTCGGCCCGCGCTGGGCCTACGCCGCCTTCCACAGCTACCTGTGGCTGCACCGGTTCGATGACGAGGTGCTGGCGCGGGTCGTGCCCCGCGACCTGTTCTACAACCTCATCCTCTACGCCCGGAAGCCCT
>JBKHDS010000370.1:0-2530 GCA_046541215.1 Nitriliruptoraceae bacterium | reverse complement strand
CAGATGACCACCCGGGCGGTGCACCGCGGCGATGGCTGGGTGCTCGACGGCGCGAAGATCTTCATCACCAACGGCTCGCTCGGGGCGGTGACGATGGTGTTCGCCCGCGCCATCGTGGCGGGCGAGGACCGCGGCATCACCTGCTTCCTCGTGCCTCAGGACGCCCCCGGCTACCTCGGCAGCCAGATCCACGGCAAGCTCGGGCTGCGCTCCGGTGACACCGCCGAGCTCGCGCTGGACGGGGTCCGGGTCGCGGACGACGCGGTCCTCGGTGAGGTCGGTGGCGGGATGAAGGTGGCCCTGTCCGCGCTGGACGACGGCCGCTTCTCCCTCGCCGCCGGGGCCGTGGGGCTCGCGCGCGAGGCGCTGGAGGTGTCGCTGCGCTACGCCGCCGAGCGGGAGCAGTGGGGCGGGCCGATCGCCAGCAAGCAGCTGGTGCAGGAGCTGCTCGCCGCCATGCACGTCGACATCCAGGCCGCCAGCGGGCTGGTGGACGCGGTGGTCGCGTGCAAGCTCGCCGGGCAGCGCTGCACGTTGCAGGTCTCGACCGCGAAGCTGTTCGCCACCGAGGCGTCGGTGCGGTGCGCCGACCGGGCCGTGCAGGTGCACGGCGGGTACGGCTACATCGACGAGTACCCCGTTCAGCGGCTGCTGCGCGACGCCCGGGTCACGACCCTGTACGAGGGCACGAGCCAGGTCCAGCACCTGATCATCGGCCGGTTGCTGACCGGGGAGAGCGCGTTCTGAGCGGCTACGACCTGCACACCCACTCGACCTTCTCCGACGGGGTCACCACCGTCGAGCACAACCTCGAGGTCGCCGCGCGGCTCGGCCTCGAGGGGCTCGGCATCACCGACCACGACACCACCGCGCCCTTCGCGATCGCGGTCGCGGTCGCGGCACGGCTCGGCCTGGACGTGCTGCTCGGCACCGAGCTGTCCGCCGAGGAGCACGGGGTCAGCGTGCACGTGCTCGGGTACGGCGTCGATCCGGACGATGTGGCGCTGGCCGCGGAGCTGGACCGGCTCCGCCATGAGCGGGTGGACCGTGCCCGGGCCATGGTCGCCAAGCTCGAAGCGCTCGGCGTGCCGGTCCGCTTCGAGCGCGTGGAGGCCCTGGCCGGCGACGCCCCCATCGGACGCCCGCACATCGCGGCGGCGGTCGTCGAGGTGGGGGCCGCTCGCAGCCTGCAGGAGGTCTTCGACCGCTACCTCGCCGACGGCGGTCCGGCCTTCGTGCCGAAGCACGCCCTGCCGCCGGAGGCTGCCGTGGCACTGGTCGTCGAGGCCGGTGGGGTCGCGGTGCTGGCCCATCCGGGGCTGCACGGCGTCCGCGACGGGCGCGAGGGCATCCCCGTCGAGCTCATCGAGCGGCTGGTCAGCGCCGGCCTGGCAGGGCTCGAGGTCGACCACCCGGACCACACCCCGGCCCAGCGCCGCCGTTACGCCGAGGTGGCGGACCGCCTCGGCCTACTGGTCACCGGGGGCTCCGATCACCACGGCAGCGGCACCCGGGACCGGATCGGTGCGGCGACGACCCCGCGTGAGGTCGTCGCGGCGCTCCGTGGCCGCTGCCGTCACCGGCCGTGAGCCCTCCTCCCTCGGCGCGTCGCGTCGCGGTGGTGCGCATCCCGGGGGCACCGGTGTCTCGCCCCGCCGCGCCGGGCGCGGTAGGGTCCCCCGCCAGCCTCGGGAGGTGAGACCTCCTTCCCTTCACGCCACGGGCGTGCGAGGCTGTGGCGCCAGGATCTCTCGGGCGTGGCTCGTGCAGCCCGCCGCGGTGGTGACGAGCGAAGGAGCGAGCAGTGGCGGACGGCACCGTGCAGAAGGCGCAGAAGATCGTGCCCGTACCCACCCTGCACTTCAGCGAGGGCGCCCTGGCGGGCCGGGTGATCCGCCTCGACCGGGATCTGGCCACGCTCGGGCGGCGCGAGGACAACCCCTACGTCGTGCCCGACCCGCGCGTGTCTCGGGTCCACGCCGAGATCCGCCGTGAGGCCTCGGCGGTCATCATCGCCGACCTCGGCTCCGCGGCCGGCACCAAGGTCAACGACGAGACCATCGAGGGTCCGCGGGTGCTCCAGCACGGGGACCGGGTCAGCTTCGGTCCGGTGACCGCGGTGTTCGAGGACCCGGCGGCCGCCTCCCAGCGCGAGGACCTCACGCTCGTGTTCGACGTGCCGAAGGTGGAGACCGGGCCGCACCTCAGCCCGCGCCAGCAGCAGGTGCTCGAGCTGATGGCCGAGGGGATGACCAACTCCGAGATCGGCGAGGAGCTCGGGGTGACCGAGCGGACCGTCAAGGCCTACGCGCAGGAGCTGTACGACAAGCTCGGGGTGCGCAACCGCGCCGGTGCGGTCGCCGAGGCGGCCAAGCTCGGGCTCCTGTGACACCGACGGTCACCTGAGCGCGGCCGGTAGGCTCGGACGGTCCACGGGGGAAGCGGTCCAGGAGGCCGACGTGACGGCGACCGTCTACGCGGTGGCGAACCAGAAGGGCGGGGTCGGCAAGACCACGACCACGCTCAACCT
>JBKHDS010000369.1:0-2545 GCA_046541215.1 Nitriliruptoraceae bacterium | reverse complement strand
CCGAGCAGCGGCCGGCAGCGTGCCAGGGTGGCCGGGATGGCCCTGGCCGGGGCCGGCTTCGTCCTGCTGCTGCACGGGCTCGGCCCCGGGTTCGGCCTCGGGACCCCACGGCGGATCCTGCTGCTGCTGCTGGCACTCGTCGGCGTGGCCCTGAGCGCGGTGGCGAGTCGGCGGGCGTCCTACGTCACCGTGCGTCGACGGCTACGTCCCGAGGCGGTGCTCGTCGTGGTCCTGCTCGCCGCGGCCGTGGCCGGCGCCGCAGCGCTGGGCGCAGCGCGCAGCAGCGCGCTTCAGGAGCGCCCCCGCGACGCGACGCTGACGCTGGCGACCTTCAACGTCCGTTCGGGGTTCGGGGCCGATGGGCGCTTCGATCCGCGGCGCCAGGGGACCCTGCTCGCCGACGAGGACGTGGATCTCGTGCTCGTCAACGAGGTGGACCGGGGGTGGTGGCTGACCGGGGGCCAGGACCTGCTCCCCGGCCTGGCCGCGGCGCTCGGCCTCGAGCACGTCGCCTTCGTACCCGCCGCGGACGAGGTGACCGGACACGCGCTGCTGAGCCGGTACCCGATCTCCGAGGTGTCCAGCGCCGCCCTGCCCGGCGGTGACCGCCACGCGCCACGCAGCCAGCTCGCCGCCATCGTGGAGGTCAGCGAGGATCTCGATCTCGGGATCGTCGGCGCCCAGCTGCTGCCCGGCGGCGCTGACGAGGAGGTCCGGCTCGCGCAGGCACGGGCGCTGGCCGGCACCATCGCGCGCCTGCGTGAGCGGGCGTTGCCGACCGTCGTGCTCGGCGATCTCGGGGTCCGGGAGGGGACCACCATCCTCGACACCCTGGAGCCGCTGGTCACCAGCGCCCTGCCGGAGAACAGCACGACCTACCCGTCGTGGCAGCCGGTCGACCAGCGTGACCACGTCCTGCTCTCACCCGAGCTGCGACGCGCGACGGTCCGCACCCCCACCACGCTCACCTCCTCGCACCTACCGGTGATCGTCACCGTGGAGGTGCGCCGCCCGGTCCTGTGACGGCACCGTCAGCCGCGACCACCTCGTCGAGCAACGCGACCATCTCGGCCGCGATGGCGTCCCAGCCCGCCTCGGCGACGGCCAGCCGACGGCCGATCCGGCCCGCCTCGCGTCGCGCCGCGGCGTCGCCGAGCCACCGGTCGAGCGCGGCGACCAGCGCCGGCCGGTCACGCCCGTCGACCACCGAGCCCACCGCCGGGTCGAGCACCGTCTCCGGCGCCCCCCCGGAGCGCCCCGCGATGATCGGACGGCCGCTCGCCAGCGCCTCGAGGTAGACGATGCCGAGCCCCTCGACGTCCAGCCCGCCCCACCGCGTCCGGCACGGCATCGCGAACACGTCGCTGGCCGCGTAGGCCTCCGGGAGACGGGCCCACGGGACGGCGCCCGCCAGACGGACCTGCGCACCGGGACCGAGGGCTTCGGCGCGGCGTCGCAGGCGGCCCTCGCTGGGACCCTCCCCGACCAGCAGCAGCCACGCAGCCGGGTGGCGGCGCTGCACCTCGGGCCACACCGCCAGGAGCTGGTCCTGCCCCTTGCGCGGCACGAGCCGTGAGATGCAGCCGACGACCAAGGCGTCCGGGGGCAGCCGGAGCTCGCGACGCAGCCGGGCACCGTCGACGTCCGGGCGGAAGCGGTGGATGTCGACCCCGGGCGGCAACGGGCGGATCCGCTCGGCGGCGACCGCCTCGGCGAGCCGGGCGGCCGTGAAGCGGCTGATCGTCGTCACGGCCGCGAGGTCACGGGTCGCACGGGTGAGCAGCCGGGACAGTCCCACCCCGGCCATGCCCGCCTCCAGCCCGTGGGACAGGGCGACGACCGGCACGCCGAGGGTGTCGCGCAGCCAGCCCGCCTCCTCGCCGAGCGGCCAGGAGGCGCCGAGCACCACCACCTCGGGGGGTCGCACCTGAGCGATGTCCGCGACCGCGCGACGCAGGCGCCGGCCCGGGACGACCGCACCGCGCAGCCGCACCGTGCGGTACGGCTCGCCCCGATCGGCCTCGCGGGCCTCGGGCCCGGCAGCGGGGCCGAGCACCACCGAGGTCGCCGGGTGGACCCGGCGGACGAGGTTGGCGACGAACTGCTGGATGCCACCGGTGCGAGGCGGCAGGTCGTTCGTGATCCACAGGACCTCGAGGCTCACCGTCCCACCACCCCGAGGAAGGCCAGCGTCCCGACGACGTCCGCGCCGCTGGCCCGCACCCGGTCGCGCAACTGTCGGTCGTCGGTGACCACCACGACCGGCTCGTCGGTTGCCTCGACCGCGAGCACCAGCTCGTCGTCGGCGCTGATGCCCGCCGGCGTGAACCGGACCTCCACCTGCTGCCGTGCCGCCGTGGGCCGGCTCGTGCCTGCGCGCTGCCCGTCGAACACCACGACCGGGCGGATCCGCAGCGAGGCCGCTGCCGTGACGCAGCGCTGGACCAGCCAGGTGCGCTGGCCCTCGAGGTCGAGGTCGTCGCGGTGGGTCCGGGTGACGTTGTAACCGTCGATCAGGACGAGACGCCCGGCGCCGAGCAGCAAC
>JBKHDS010000368.1:0-2546 GCA_046541215.1 Nitriliruptoraceae bacterium | reverse complement strand
TCCGGACCAGCCGTCGGGGTGCTCGGGTGGTTCGTGGGAGCGGCTCCCCGTCCTGCCCGATGTCGAGCGCCACCTCGGCACCTGCGGCCTGGAGCGCAGCGACGTCGGGCGTGGCGGCGCGCCCCGCGGCGGCGGACCGCACCCGCGGTGCACCGACGTCCCAGACCAGCACGAGGCGGTCGGTCGGTAGGGCGGGCTGGCCGGGGCCGTGGGTCGGGCCGTACAGGTCCACCTCGTAGCCCGCCGTCCCGGCCCCGAGCACCGCCAGGCTGAGGACGGCGTCGCGTCGGACCAGGGGGTCGATCGTCCACCGCACCGTCGCGATGCCGCGCTCGACCGCCCAGGCGCGCAGCGCCCAGGCCAGCGTGCGGCCGAGCCCGCGCCCCTGCTCCCGCGCTCGGCCCGCGAGCACGTGGACGTGCAGGCTGCCCTCCCCGGTGGCCGGGTCGCGGCCGAGCCATCCCGCGGCCGCCGCCACGACGTCGCCGCCGGTGGTCCCGCGGGCCACGAGCATGGGGCAGCCGCTGTGGGCGAGCGCGAGTAGCGTGTCGGGTTCCAGCGGTCGCGCCCCGGCCAGGGTGGGCCGGTAGGCGTCCTGGATCAGGTCGGCGACGGCTCTCGCCTCGGCCGGCTCCCGCAGCTCCACGACCGAGACGCCGAGGCGGTCGGCATGGCTCGCGGCGGTCCGTCGGGCCTCGGCGCGCAGGGCATCGTGGTCCGGTCCTGGGGCGAGGTACACGGGTCCTGGCTCCTGACGTGCGATCGTCGGTCACCGGGCGCGGGTGGCCCGGGGATGTGTCGGCGTGAACGGGGTCGTGGCCGCGCGCCGGCGCGCCGGTGCTGGCGTCGCGCTTGCGTCGCGGGCGCGCGGACGGCCATACTGCCCCACCATGCGCGACGTCTCCAGCCCCGTTCTCGATCCGGCCGACGCCGGTCGCGGGTTGCTGCACGCGCTCCAGGCCCTCATCGCGGGCCTCCTGCTGCTCGCGCTCCTTTGAGGCCGCGGCGTCGTCCTGCCCCTCGATGACGGCGACGCGGAGCGCACCACCGGGGACCGCGAGGACGACCACGGCTGCCGCTGCCGATGCTGCTCGGACGCGTCGGCCGCCACTGCCGCCGAGCCACGTCACGTCAGGAACCACGCCATGCCGAAGACGATCGTCGAGAAGATCTGGGAGCGCAACCTCGTCCGCGAGGGCGAGGGGGTGCCCGACCTGCTCTACGTCGACCTCCACCTCGTCCACGAGGTCACCTCACCCCAGGCCTTCGACGGGCTCCGGCAGGCGGGTCGACCGGTGCGCCGGCCTGACCGGACGCTGGCGACGATGGACCACAACGTGCCGACCGACCCGCGGCAGACCTCGGGCGAGGTCCCGATCGCCGATGAGCTGTCCGCCGCGCAGATCGAGGCGCTCAGGCGCAACTGCGCCGACTTCGGCATCAAGCTGTTCGAGATGGGCAGCCGCAACCAGGGCATCGTGCACATCATCGGCCCGGAGCTCGGGTTGACCCAGCCCGGCGCAGTGATCGTGTGCGGCGACTCGCACACCGCCACCCACGGGGCCTTCGGGGCGCTGGCCTTCGGGATCGGCACCTCCGAGGTCGAGCACGTCCTCGCGACGCAGACCTTGCCGCAGCGCATGCCGCGCACGCTCGCGATCGAGGTGGACGGTCCCCTGCCCAAGGGCACGGTCGCCAAGGACCTCATCCTGCACATCCTCAGCGTCATCGGCGTCGACGGCGGGACCGGCCACGTGATCGAGTACCGCGGTGAGGCCATCCGGGAGCTGTCGATGGAGGGCCGGATGACCATGTGCAACATGTCGATCGAGGGCGGTGCCCGCGCCGGGCTCATCTCCCCGGACGAGACCACCTTCGCCTACCTGAAGGACAAGCTGTTCGCACCCAAGGGCGCCGACTGGGACGACGCCATCGAGGTCTGGCGTTCGCTGGCGACCGACGAGGGCGCGAGCTTCGACCGGACCGTCCGGATCGACGCCGCCGAGGTGGCACCGACCGTGACCTGGGGGACGACCCCGGCGCAGAGCATCAGGATCGGCGAGCGCATCCCGACGCTCGCCGACGCGCCGGACGAGGGCACCGCCCGGCAGTGGCAGCGCGCCTTCGACTACATGGGCATCTCCGGCGGGGAGGCGCTCGGCGACCTGAAGCTCGACAAGGTGTTCATCGGCTCCTGCACGAACGGCCGGATCGAGGACCTGCGCGCGGTCGCCGAGGTGGTCCAGGGCCGCAAGGTCGCCGACGGCATCGAGGTGATGGTCGTGCCGGGCTCCGGGCTCGTGAAGGCGGCCGCTGAGGCCGAGGGCATCGCGGACATCCTCATCGACGCCGGCATGGACTGGCGGGACCCGGGGTGCTCGATGTGCTTAGGGATGAACCCCGACCAGCTCGCCCCCGGCGAGCGCGCGGTGTCCACCTCCAACCGCAACTTCGAGGGCCGGCAGGGATTCAAGGGCCGCACCCATCTCGTGTCCCCGGCGATGGCCGCCGCCGCCGCGGTCGAGGGCCGCATCGTCGACGTCCGC
>JBKHDS010000367.1:0-2547 GCA_046541215.1 Nitriliruptoraceae bacterium | reverse complement strand
ATCGCCTCGAACTCCGTCTTGACCGTGCGAGTGTCGTCCTGCAGCTTGCCCATCCCTGGCCTCCTGGGCCGGTCCCCGTGCGCTCGCCTCAGAGCAGGATCAGCAGCAGGATGATGATGATGATGAGGGTCCCGAGTCCGATGTACATGTACCTCTCCTTCCGGTCGTCGTTGCTTGGAGTCAAACGCAGCGGGCAACGCGGTCAGGGGCGCGGCGACCACGGATGGGGGGTGACCTCCTCCGGCTGAGCTCGCCCGCGACGGTCGCTCACCCGTCCGGTTCGCGCCGCCGACGCCGGCTGATGCGGTGGAGCACGAGCAGCGTGACGCTGAGGGAGACGGCGACACCGAGCAGCAGGGCGAGGCCCTCGCGCCACGTGCCGGTCATGGCGCTGACGGCCAACGTGAGCACCGCGGCGGTCAGGTGCAGCAGGATGACGAGGTAGCGGTCCACGGGGCGGCCGCTCGCGCGGGGGGTGACCCAGCGGGGGCGCCCCTTCGGCAGGTGGCTGCGGATCACGGTGCGCCGCGCCTCGTCGAGGTGCTCGACCTCGAACTCGCTCGGCACGTAGAGGGGGAGCTCTCCGTCCGCCGGTCTCTTCATGCGCCGTCCTCCGCGTCCGTCCCGAAGGGACGAGCCGGGTCCGTCGCCGGCGCCGCAGCCGTCGCGACCCGGCACGTCCTCCGACGTCGATGGTGTCCCACCGACCGGCCGGTGCGCTGGTGGCCCGGTGTCCGGCACACCCCTGACCTCGCCGCGTTCGGCTGGACCGCTCAGGTCCGGACGCAGTCCTCCCACCGCCACCCGGCATCGGTCACGAAGGCCAGCAGCGCCCGGCGCTCGTTCCGCCCATCGATCTTGGACCTGAACTCCTCGGGCGGCACCGTCGGGATACCCGCTCGGCGGAGCGGGGCGAGATCGGGTGGCGGTGGGGGGTGCTCGGCCGGGTCGACGAAGCTGCCCGCTCCGGCGACGTGCGCGAGTTCGCGCAGGCACCTCCTCAGCGCGGTGACCGTCGGTGGCGGGAGCCGGACGTCCTCGTGGATCCCGTGCTCGAGCAGGAGCACCGCCTCGTTGAGGGCAGCGGTCCCGAGTTCGATCGAGGTCGCGCGTTGCGTGCTGTGGAAGTAGTACAGGACCGGGTAGGCCAGGAACTGCCGCGTGGTGCGTGAGAGCTGGTAGGTGAGCTGCTCGAGGTGCCCGGTGGCCGCGGCGAAGCTCCGGCAGTCCCAGCAGTGCAGCACGATGTCCTGGGCGGTACGACCGAGGGCGTGGAGCACCATGGCCTGCTGCTGTGCGTCCGTCACCGCGGTCGTGACGGGGATCAGGAAGGACACGGCCGTGGTCAGGAGCACGAAGCCCGTCAGGGTGGCCACCACGGTGAGGATCCGCCAGGGGGTGCCGACGGCCACGACGTCGCCGACCCCGAGCGTGGACAGGGCGAAGCCGGCGTAGTACACGCGTCCCCAGAGGTCGACCGGGTTCCCCGTGTCAGCGTCGACCACCGCGTCGGGGGCTGCGGCGAACACGACCGACCAGCCGGTCCACAGGCCGAGGATCCACAGGACGAGGATCGTCGCCACGATGAACGGCCCCGCGACGGCGAGCACGCGTGAGTGTGGCGAGCTGGCCGAGCGGTGGAGGCCGGACCACAGGAGCCGGCCGACGCGTCCGGTGATGGGGCCCGAGGCGGTCGAGGCGCTCAGGGTCGTGATGAAGGCGTCGTAGAGGACCAGCCCGACGGTAGCCAGCCCGGCGAGGACCACGATGAGGTGCACGTCGCGCCTCCGATCGGGCCCGGATGGACCGGCGTGGGGGTCCCGACCAGGATGCGGGCCTCGGCGACGTCGGACCCTCCCGCCGTATGGCGAAGGGGCACCGTCCTGCCCCGACTGGGCAGGACGGTGCCGCTCGCTGGGTCCTGCTCAGTCGCGGTAGCCCGGGCTCCGGTAGTCGACTCCGACGCTGCCGGCCGGGACGTAGTCGCCGGCGGGGGGGTGGCCCGCGTAGATGCGACCCGGCCCCTGGTCGGCGAGGTCCCGGACCGCCGGGACGTCAGGGGCGACGTCGACGGTGGCCTCGTCGAGCCAGTAACCGTAGGTCCCGAGCTCATCCCTGCCCAGTTGCAAGGTGTACGGGTGGGCGTAGCGGGCCGCGGGGGCCAGGTTGTCACCGAACGTCGAGGTCCCGCGCACAGGCTCGTCGATCAGCACCCCGGACGCGTCACGGTAGGCGGTGCGCCGGAACGGTCCCGACGACGTCCAGCCGGAGTCCACGTGCGAGGCGATCCAGACCGTGCCGTTGTCGATGAACTGGCGGCCGCTGGAGGCGGGTGACCAGGTGTAGCCACGGTGCCCCGCGTAGGTGCGACCGTCCTCACCGGGTCTGGCGACCATCTCGATGTCGACACGCCGGAGATGGTTCGGGCCACGTGTGCGGGCGGGCGTGTCCTCGTGGAGGAAGAGCCCCTGGTAGTTGGACCGGCCGGTCAGCCCATCGATCCGCAGCTCGCGCTTGCTGCCCCACAGCTGCACGACGTCGGGATGG
>JBKHDS010000366.1:0-2568 GCA_046541215.1 Nitriliruptoraceae bacterium | reverse complement strand
CAGGGGCCGTCGCGCCGGAGCTGGGCGTGCCCGCGGTCGATGCGGACCTCGACGCTCGGGACCGCCGGCGCGAAGCCGAAGCGGTCGTAGATCGCCGTCTCGGTCGCCCACAGCGCGGCGAGGGGCTCCCCACGGTCGCGGGCGTCGGCCACGATCCGGTCGAGCAGGCCGCGCAGCAGACCCCGGCGGCGGTGGTCGGTGCGGACCGAGACCAGGCTCACGCCCGCGCAGGGGACGTCCCCGCCACCGGGCATGGCCATCGCCAGGGAGAAGGCCGAGGCGGTCCCGACGAGCTCCCCGGCGAGATCCGCGACGTGGCTGCGGGCCACCTCGACGTTGGCGCTGGCGGCCGCGAGATCGGCCTCGTCGGGCACGCCGCCGAGCGCCGCGCGGAAGGCGGTCACGAACGCGGGCACCTCACCGTCGCGGAGCCCGCGCAGGGTCGGGACCGTTCCGGGGCCGCTCACGGGTCCAGGTGCCGGCGCAGGAACGCACCGGCCTCCGCGATCGTGTCACGCGACTCCGGGAGCCCGGGGAAGGCGGGGAACACATGCCACAGCCCGGGGAACACCCCGACGGAGGCGTCCACCCCGGCCGCGCGGGCCCGAGCCACGAAGCGGCGTGCATCGTCGAGCAGGATGTCGTCCCCACCGACGTGGAGCAGCGTGGGCGGGAACCCGGCCAACGGCGCGTACAGCGGTGACACCTCCGGGTCCGTGAGCGGGGTGTCACCCGCGTAGGCGAGCGCCGCGGGGAGCAGCAGGGGCGCGGGCAGCCACGGATCCGCGCCGGCACGGTCCCGGATCGAGTCGCCGGTCGCCGCGAGATCCAGCCACGGCGACCAGCCGAGGTAGCAGGCCGGGTGCGGCACCCCCTCAGCAAGCAGCCGGACGAGCAGCGCCGCCGCAAGCCCACCGCCGGCGGAGTCCCCGCTGATCCCGACCCGCCAGGGGTGCACCCCCGCGACGTCGAGCAGCCACCGCCAGGTCGCCTCGGCATCCTCCAGGGCGGCGGGGAAGGGGTGCTCGGGCGAGAGCCGGTAGTCGGGGAGCACCACCGCCGCGCGGGCGGTGCGGGCGATGCTCGCCGCGATCGTCCGGTGGGTCCGCGGGGACCCGAGGGCGTAGGCCCCGCCGTGCAGGTGGACCACGACGCGCTCCACCTGTGCGAGCCACTCGCGCGGATCGGCGATGTCGGCGAGTGCGGGGCGCAGCTCAGCGGGCAGGACCACGAGCCCCGGCACCGCGGCACCGGTCAGCGGCAGCACCTCGATGTCCCGCCCGACCGGGATGCGACCGAGGACGGACTCCATGGTGGCGCGCATGCGCAGCGCGTAGGCCTCGAGCTCGCGACGCGGCGCGTCGGGGTCGGGGAGCCCACCCGCCCCGAGCTCGCGCATCGCCCGGAGCGCGAGCACGAACCCGGCGCGGACCACGCGGGCTCTCAGCGACGAAGCCGGGCGCGTCACGGTCATCGCGGACCCGTGGCGAGCGCCGCGGTGGTCCCGATCAGCGCCGGACTCATACCTCGGCGACCAGCGCCGCGAGGCGGTCACCGACGTCCGAGGTCGAGGTCCGCACCCCATCCGGGCCCTGGCCCCGCCGCTCCTCGAGCAGGCGAGCCACCGCCCGGTCGACGCGGCGGGCCGCCGCCTCCTCACCGAGGAAGTCGAGCAGCAGCCCGAGGCTCATCACCGCCGCCACCGGGTCGGCCCGGCCCTGCCCGGCGATGTCGGGGGCCGAGCCGTGCACCGGCTCGAACATCGACGGGGCGCGCCGGGTCGGGTCGAGGTTGCCGGAGGCGGCCAGCCCGATCCCCCCCTGCACGGCGGCGCCGAGGTCGGTGATGATGTCGCCGAAGAGGTTCTCGGTGACCACCACGTCGAACCGTGCCGGGTCCTGCACGAGGTACAGGCACGCGGCGTCGACGTGGGAGTAGGCCCGCTCGACGTCGGGGAACTCCGCCTCGCCCACCTCCTCGAAGGTGCGCATCCACAGATCGCCGGCGTGCACGAGCACGTTGGTCTTGTGCACGAGCGTGCAGTGCCCGCGCCGGCGACGGGCCTGCTCGAAGGCGAACCGCACCGCCCGCTCCACCCCGTGGCGGGTGTTGAGGCTCTCCTGGGTCGCCACCTCGTGGGGTGTGCCGCGGTAGAGGGTGCCGCCCGCCCCGGCGTAGACCGACTCGGTGTTCTCGCGGATCACGAGCAGGTCGCACTGCGCGGGCGTCAGGCCCGTGACCGGGGAGGTCACGCCCGGGTAGAGCTTGACCGGCCGCAGGTTGATGTACTGGTCGAAGGCGAACCTCAGCTTCAGCAGCAGGCCGACCTCGATGACCCCGGGCGGGACGTCGGGGGTGCCGACCGCGCCGAGGTAGATGGCGTCGAAGCTGCGCAGCTCCTCGAGCGTCGCGTCGGAGAGCACCTCACCGGTCGCGAGGTACCGGCGGCCGCCGAGGTCGTAGGGCACCCGCTCGGTGCTGAAGCCCTCGAGCTCCTCCAGGGCATCGAGCACCTTGGCGCCCTCCGCGAGCACCTCCGGCCCGATGCCGTCGCCACCGAGCCAGGCG
>JBKHDS010000365.1:0-2569 GCA_046541215.1 Nitriliruptoraceae bacterium | reverse complement strand
TCGCCAAGCCGCCCGATTCGCCTCCCGGTCTGTCGCTCGGCTCGGCTCCAGCGGTCGGCGACCCGGACGGCTCGTCGAGGTGGTCCGCCCCGATCCGGGTGGTCCACACGCCGCGCGGTCCGCGTGACGCCGGCAGGCAGGTCCACCGGGCGTGTTCGCCGCGGCTCGGCTCATCGGTCACGCGCAGCGTGAGACGGCGCGCCGTCGGTGCCCAGACCGAGACGGTCACCGAGCCGTCGGCGTGCCATCTCGGGCCCAGCGGCTCGTCCGTCGCGAAGCGCTCGTCGAGCGCCAGCGCGTGCTGCACGCCGCTCGCGGCGAGCAGGCGGCCGTCAGCGTCGGTGATGCTCACCGCGAGCTGTGCGCCGAGCCAGGCGTCGGGGACCGCGGGCGGCGTGGCCGGCCCGCGGGTTGTCGAGGTGGGCGACGTTTCGGGCGGCGTGGCCGGCCCGCGGGTTGTCGAGGTGGGCGACGTTTCGGGCGCGGCCGGCCCACGGGTTGTCGAGGTGGGGGACATCTCGGGCGGCTCGGCCTCGCCCGGGCTCGGCGGCGACACCGGCTCGGTTGCGAGAGCCAGGACCGTACGGTCGGCGAGGTGGCGGACGCCGTCGCGAGCGGCGAGCTCCGGGGGCAGTCCGGCGGGGACGGGTCGCAGGACCACCTCGGCATCCGCTCCGGCGATAAGTGAGCGGTCCGTGGCGCCGCCGGGCCCCTCAGCGAGGTGGAGCCCGCCGTCGAAGGCCACATGCAGCCGGGCGGTGGCTCCCGGGGGCAGCGGATCCGGCCAGGTGACCCACCGGCTCGTGACGAGATGGGCGCGGCGCCACCGCAGTTCGCGGTGGTCGTCGGGATCCGGGTCCAGGTCAGGCACCTGAGCAGTGTGGCAGGTCCACGGCGTACGCTCCGGCACGTGCCCCCGCCCTCCGCTCCGCCGGTCCCGTCCGCTCCACCGGTCCCGCCTGCCGAGGCCCTGGCCCGCTTGGTGCCGCCGGAGGTCGATCTCAGCACGGGGGAGGGGCTACGGCACGAGGCCGCCGTACCGGTCTGGTACGGCATGGTGTGGGGCCGGCTCGGCCGCGGGGACCTCGCCTGGGCGCAGTGGGACCGTGTCCGGCTGGCGGCGCTGCAGCCGTGGATCGCGGCGGAGCGCGGTCGGCTGCTCCGGGAGCTCGGGGATCACCTCGGGGCTGCCGCGCTGGAGTGGCCGGCGCTCGCGGCCGCCGAGGACCCGGTGGACCAGCTGATGCTGCGCGTCTCCCTCGCCGCGGACGCGGTCGGGATCGGCGACCTCGCCGCCGCTCGCCGGCGGCTGGCGGGTGCTCGCGACCTGCTCGCTGAGGTGTCGAGCGGACCGCTCGCTGAGGTGTCGGGCCTGTCGGGGGGTCAGGAGGGTCGTCGCTCCCCGGTCGCCGCCCGTCTTGACCGCCAGCGCTTGCGCGCCGCGTGGGTCGCCGTCGAGGTGGCGCTCCTGGCGGGCGAGCCACCCCCCACCGACCTGCTCCCACACTGGGCTGAGGGGGAGGGCACCGGCCTCGAGTTCCCGACTCCCTACGCGAGCGGGACGGCCTTCCACCGGGCGAAGGGGTGCCTGTTCGCCGGTGTCGTCGGGCGGGATCGGACGATGCTCGAGATCGCCGCTCGTGATGCGCCGCCAGCGCTGAGGTGGGCGGTCGAGTTGGCGCTGGCCTCGCTCGGCGGTCCCGATGCCGAGGATGCGCGCGCGCGTGGCCTCCGTGCGCGGGAGGCGGTGGTACCGCCACCCGGCCTGCGGGCAGCCCGAACCTGACCCTCGGCGCCCCTGAAGCCGTGGAACGCAGCCGGCACCTCCGCGTTCCGATCAGCGCGCCCGGCACGGTACGCCCCCTGTTCCGATCAGCCCGCCCGGCTCCCGTGCGTTCCGATCAGCCTGCCCGGCACCCCCGCGTCTTGACCGGCCCTCCCCGGGCGCGCCGCGTCGCAACCTCGTCCCTGCCGACGTACCTCGGGCGTCGAACGGGCGGGGTGACCTCCTCAGGACGGCAGGGTCCCGCCGCTACAGTCGGACGACCATGGCACCCCGAGCCCGCACCCGATCCGGACGGTCCTCGCACCCGCCCCTGTGGCTGGTCGAGGGCCTGGACATCCTGCACCGCAAGGTCGTCCCCTTCGGTATCACCGTGGCGGTGGTCGTGGTCGGCGCGACCCTGCTGGCGTGGCTCGCGCCGGGAGTGCTCGCGCCGACGCCACTGGTCGGAGCGGCGGTCGGTGTTGCAGCCCTGCTGCTCGGCACCGCGGCCGCCGTGACGACCGATGCGTCCGACCTGACGGTCCGCGGCCCCCGCCACGTCGCGGCGGCCGGCGGGGAGCTCGTCGCTGTGCTTCCGCGCGACCCGAGCGTGGCCGCCGCCGGACCGCTGGCGACCGCCATCATCGAGGTTCGTGAGCCGGGTTCGCCACTGCTGCTCGCCTTCGCGACCGCGAGCCGGGACGCCCGCCGCACGAACGCGTGGACCCAGGCGATCGCCCGTGCCCTGGTGAACGAGGGCGTCGGGGTCCTGCGCGCCGACCTCGCCTCGGGCCGTAGCGACCA
>JBKHDS010000364.1:0-2572 GCA_046541215.1 Nitriliruptoraceae bacterium | reverse complement strand
CGGGAGCGCAGTCGGAACACCCCCCCTGCGGCCACGGCCCAGCCCCGCTCGGCCAACGCCTGCACCACGGTCGTCTCCTCCGGGGTCTCGATCCACACGTTCAGCCCGGTCCGACCGGTGGCGACCACCTCCTCGCGCGCCAGTGCGGTGAGCAGCGCGCCGCGGCGTTCGGCGTACCGCTCGGTCGCGGTGGCGAGCAGGCCGGCGCGCTCCGCTTCGGCCCAGCTGGCCGCGGCGACGTGCTGCAGGAGCTGGCTGACCCAGCCGGTGCCGAGCCGCTGTCGGAGCCGGACGCGCGTGCTGGTCTCCTCGTCGGCAGCCAGCAGGGCGAGACGCAGCTGGGGTCCGAGCCACTTCGCCACCGACCGCACGACGGCCCACCGCTCGCGGCCGGCGGTGAGCGTGATCGCGGGTGTCCCCGCGACCGGGCCGAGGTGGTCGTCCTCGACCACGAGCACCTGCGGGTGCGGTCCCAGGACCTGCGACAGCGCCGCCGCCCGGGCGGGTGTGAGCGCCGCACCGGTGGGGTTGTGGGCCCGGGGGGTGAGCAGCAGCGCGGCGAGCCCCTCCTCGAGCGCCGCCGCGAGGTCGTCGGGTACGAGGCCGGCGGCGTCCACCTCGATCCCGACCGGCTCCAGTCCGAGCGCGCGGATCAGGTCCAGGCACCCGGGGTAGCCGGGGTCCTCGACGCCGATCCGGTCGCCGTGCCGCAGGTGGACGGCCAGGACGCGCTCGATGCCGTCGAGCGCGCCGCCGACGACGGCGAGGTGGGTGGCCGGGATGCCGTCCGCCTCGAGCTGCGCGGTGGCCAGCGAGCGCAGCTCGTCGACCAGCACCTGATCGGTGTAGCGGTGCTGGCCGGTCGGGATGCTGGCGAGCACCGGGGCGAGGTCGGGGAGCAGCTCCGGGTCGGGGTTGCCGGTCGCGAGGTCGACCGTGCCGGGTGGCACGCTCGGCGCGAGCCGGAACACCGGGTCCGGCTGGTGCGCCACGAGGGTGCGGGCGCGGTCCTGGGTGACGAGCACCCCGCGGCGCCTCAGCTCCCGGTAGGCGCTGGCCACGGTGGTGGGGGACAGGCCGAGCTCGCGGGCGAGGCGGCGCACCGAGGGGAGCGGGTCGCCAGGGGACAGCCGGCCCTGACGCACCGCCGTCTCGAGGTCGCGCTGCAGCGATGCCGCGTCGTGGCCGCTCGGGGTGTACGCTGCGCTCGCCATCTGTACCGCTCCAGTCGTCTATCTGTACTATAACAGTTTTTCACTGTCACAGTGGCGACGGCCTGCGGCTGATGGCGCTGCACCGTTCGGGCCCTCCGACGGCAGCTGCTCCCCACCCCTGCGTCGCGCTGCTCACGAGGTGCGCCGTGTCCGCCGCCCAGCCCACCCTGCCCGCCGTGCCCGGCACGGCACCGCCGACGGCCCGCCGCCCGGCCCGGCTCCGGGTCCCCGGCCTCCAACGCCCGGGCCTGACCCGCCTGGGCCACCGGACCTGGCCGTCCCGGCACGGGCTCCTGGTCGCCGGAGCCCTGGGGATCGTGTACGTCGTGTGGGGCTCGACGTTCCTCGCCATGTCGGTGGTGGTGACCGCGATCCCGCCGCTGCTCGCGATGGCGGTCCGATTCGTCCTCGCCGGGCTGCTGCTGCTCCTCATCGCGCGGCTGCGCCGGCCCGAACGCCCGTGGCAGCTGCGCCCGGCGGCGCTCGCTGACTCCCTGCTCACCGGCGTGCTGCTCCTGGTCGGGGGGACCGGCCTGGTGGCCGTGGCCCAGACGCGTATCTCCTCGGGTCTGGCCGCCCTGCTGGGCGCCACCGTCCCGCTCTTCCTGGCGCTGTTCGCCCGGGTGGCGCTCGGCGAGCTGCTCTCCGCGCGGGCCGGTGCCGGGCTGCTGGTCGGGCTCGTCGGGATCGCGGTGCTGGTCGACCCCGGGGGCGGGCAGCTGCCGAGCATCCTGCTCGCCCTCCTCGGCGCTGCCCTGTGGGCGGCAGGCTCGATCCGGAGCCGCCGCCGTCGGGGCCCCGAGGACGCGGTCGTGGGTGCGGCCTTCGAGATGCTCGGCGCGGCGCTGGTGTTCGCGCTGCTCTCCCTGTGGCGCGGCGAGGCCGCCGCGCTCGACCTCGCGGCGGTGACACCGGCGACGTGGGCCGCGCTCGCCTACCTGACGGTCGCGGGCTCCGTCGTCGGCTACACCGCCTACGCCTGGCTGCTCCGCCACGTGCGGACCTCGGTGGTCGGCACCTACGCCTACGTCAACCCGGTGGTGGCGGTCCTGCTCGGCTGGCTCGTGCTGGGGGAGCAGATCACCGGCCGGACCCTGCTCGCCGGGACCCTCGTGCTGGGGTCCGTCGCCCTGCTCGTGACCGGGCGACCGGGGGTGCCGGTCCCGGCCCAGGTCACCTCGGGCGCGGACGTGTTCGCCGGACCCCGGCGCCGCCGCCTGCGCCCGGGGGTGCGGTGGCGGCCGGCCGTCACCACCCGCCGAGACCCGGCACGTCCGATCGTCCACGACGCAGGCCGACCGGCGGACCCAGCACCTCGCGCAGCACGATCGCGCGGCGCGCGGCTGCCGGTGAGCGCA
>JBKHDS010000363.1:0-2581 GCA_046541215.1 Nitriliruptoraceae bacterium | reverse complement strand
GACCACCGCCGCGACCAGGCCCGCCTGCGCGCGGTCCGGGGTGTCCCCGCCGAGACCCTGCCGCCCGGCATCTCCCTCGGGCTGCCCGCCCTGGAGACACCGCGCTCCGCCACGGGCACGCCATCCGCGCCGGGCCGTCTCGTCGAGGTCCCGGCGGCCCCGCCGGTCACCGATCTCGACTGCGAGTCGGAGACCTCCCGGGTCGATGACTGGCGCATCACGGTCACGAAGGTCCTCAAGGCCGCCGGCTGGGAGCCGGGCACCGTCCTGGACGCCCACATCGACCTGACCGAAGGCCGCGTGTGGCTCCGGACGCCGGCGACCGAGGCCACCCCGTGCGACTGCGGCTGCGGCCACACCCCCGAGGCTGACGGGCCGGCACCGATCCCCGGCGTCGAGGCGGTCCTCGAGGCGGCCGTGATCGTGCAGAGCCGCGGCCGCGTCAAGCTCCCGGCGAACCTGCTGCGCCTGCTCTGCGCCGACCGTGACGGGGCGCGGATCACGGCGACGACCGTCACCGACCTCGACGCGGTGCTGCTCATCGGGGCTGCCGACGTCCTGCGCCGCCTCCTGCCCGACCTCACCGGCGCCCCGACGGCCGGTCATCAGCCGACCGCGGTCGAAACGCCGCCTCGTGCGCTCACCCCCGTGCCATCTACCGCCTGAAAGGACACACCATGGACCGCTCCAACCTGCACAAGGCCGCCACACGGATCGAGGACCTCCTCGAGGTCTACGAACTGCCCTCCGACGCTCTCGCCGGGTCCCTCGACCCCGAGGTCGCCCCCGTCATCGACCGGATCACCAACCAGTTCGACGTAAGCCTGGCCGAGGTCGCCGCATACCTTGCGGCACCGACCGGCGAGACGCTCGCCGAGGTGATCGACCTCGCCGACCAGGTGTTGACCGGCCAGACGCGCTCGACCTGGATGTCATCGCTGCGCTTCATGCGTGACGGCTGGCGGATCCTCCCCGAGCACCTCGACGACGCGATCGTCGCCGCCCGACAAGCCGAGTTGCGCATCGATCTGTCCAGCGACCCGGCCGACTACCCGCAGGTCCAGCAGCCCATCGGGTCCGGGAAGCGCCTCCACACCCATCTCGTGCTCTGGCCCGGCTTCGGTGACGAGCCGATCAGCAAGGTGCGTCGCGTGAAGATCGAGCTCGCGGGCAAGTACAAGCGAGCCGCGACCCTCACGACCGCCGTCGAGCGAGACCGCAAGCGCGCTGAACGTGGCCTGCCTTCGCTCGGCTGGACCGGTGACGGCTCGGTCGCACGGCTCTACGAAGCGCTCACCAACCTCTACAAGCTGGCACGAGGCGAGGGCATCCTCAACGACGACGTGCGGCCGCTGGACGACATCAAGGCACCCGACCGCGGCGAGACCAACCGGCGTCCGCTGAGCCGCGACGAGATCCTCTCCCTGTGGCAGACCGTCATCCTGCACGGCTCGGACCCGGAGCTCGACCGGCTGCTGCTCAAGTTCTTCCTACACACCGGCTCGCGACGTGCAGGAGCCATCAACTTGACGCTCGACCGGCTCGACTGGGACCGGCAGTCCGTCAAGCTCCTCCAGAAGTACGGGAAGACGACCGAGGTCCCGGTGTCCCGGGAACTGCTCGAGGAACTCGCGGCGCTCGCCCGCTCCCGCGGCTCGTCAGATCCATCAGATCCGGTGTTCCGCGTCAACGAACGCGACCCGCACACCGGGCAGCTGCGGCCACTCACCCGCAAGCACTTCGACACCCTCCACGACCGGATCCACGAGCACCTGCCGTGGGCAGCCGACGAAGGCTGGACCGTCCACTGGGCCCGCCACCACGCCAAGGCGGAGATCCACGACATCGCCGGACCGGCCGCGGTTCACCCGGCGGCGGCTTCTGCCGGTAGGCGGCCCGATCCGGCTGGACGAGACGACACACCGTGCCCTGACCGCCCCTCCCCTGCCGTGTCTCGGCTGACCGAGGCGGCTGGCGGGTTCGCCGTGGACGGACGTCGGGGCGGGAAGGTAAACTGGCGGGAGGCGTGGTGGTGGAACGTGACGGTCCGGCACAGGGTCGTCTCCCACGGCGCAAGGCTGCTCTCGAGGTCGCCCCAGCACGTCTGCCCGGCAGATCAGCCGCGGGAGCGGCGTAGGGTGTGGAGGGCAGCACCGCCTGCCAGGGCAACCGCACCGCCTGCCAGCCAGGCTGCGGCCGGGACGGAGGGTTGTGCCGGGGGTGGGGCCTGGTCGGCTGCCAGGATCCCGCCGGTGTCCCGGCCGTCCGGGACATCAGTGGTCGGCTCTGGCGGCGTCTCGTCGGGACGGGACGCTTCCTGCGCTTCGGTGAGCTCCGCAACCGTCTGCGCGGTGACCTCTCCGTCTGCAGGCAGACCCTGGTCGTCTTGGAAGCGGGCGAGGGCGGTGGTGGTCTCCTCGTCGTAGTCGCCGCTCAACGGTCCGTCGAGGTAGCCGAGCTCCAGCAGTGCTGCCTGCACCGCCAAGGGCCGGTAGGAAGGTTCAGCGTCGGCGGTGTCTGTGGCTGAACCTGGGTCGGCTGAGGGTTCTGCGGGGCCGCGGTCGTTCGGCGGCGACGCCGG
>JBKHDS010000362.1:0-2591 GCA_046541215.1 Nitriliruptoraceae bacterium | reverse complement strand
CCCGGACCGGACCCGTTCCCGGGAGAGCGGTCGGGCTCAGCCGGTCGAGGCGCCGACGTGGTCGGCTCCGCGCAGACGTAACGCACCGAGCGCCGCCGGCAGCAGCAGCACGAGCGACCCGAAGGCCAGGGCCGCGTAGCCCGCGATCGCCAGCACGATGCCCGCCAAGGTCCCTCCGACGGCGCCGGCGAGGTTCATCGCGAGGTCGCTCGCACCCTGCACCGCCGGGCGGTCCTCGACGGGGACCGCGTCGGTCAGCCAGGCCGACCCGGCGATCAGGCAGGCGGACCAACCCGTCCCGAGCAGGATCAACCCGCCCGGGAACAGCACGGTGCCCATCGGGTCAGCGACCCCGGCCAGGACGGCAGCGGCGGCGAGCTGGACCACCCCGAACAGGACCACCGCCCGTCGGCCGACCCGGTCGGCGAGCGCCCCCATCACGGGGCTGAGCGCGTACATCCCGGCGATGTGCAGGCTGATCGTCAGGCCCACGAGGTTGAGCGCCGCGCCGTTGCCCTCCATGTGCACCGGCGTCATGACCATGACCCCGACCATGACCGCGTGGGCCGCGGTGATGGCGAGCACCGCGACCTGGGCCTCCGGGATGGCCCGGATCGTCCGCAACGCACGGCGGACCGTGTCCCAGCCGGTGTCGGCGACCGCGGGCACGGCCGCCGTGGCTCGCAGCACGTGGAGCGGGTCCGGGCGGAGCCACACGGCCTGGACGAGCGCCGCGGCGAGGAAGGAGGCGAGGGAGAACAGGTACGCGCCGGCCAGAGGTGGGAGCGTGAGCAGCTCCGAGACGGCCTCACCGGGCCCGGTGAGGTTCGGCCCTAGCACCGCACCGATGGTCGTCGCCCACACGATCGTGGAGAGGGAGCGAGCACGGGTCGAAGGACCGGCCAGGTCCGTGGCCGCGTACCGCGCCTGCAGGTTCGACGCGCTCGACCAGCCGAAGGCGAGCGAGGCGACCACGTGCAACCAGAAGACCCCGAGCACCGCCGCCACGATGGCGAGGGCGGCACCGATGGCACCGACGAGGTAGCCGGTCACGAGCCCGGGACGTCGACCCCGCGCGACCGACAGCCTGGCGATGACGATGGCCGCAGCCGCGGAGCCGAGCGTCGAGGCGGTCGCGGACACCCCGGACAGCGACGCGGTCCCCGAGAGCTGGTAGGCGAGCAGGCCGACGACCGCGACCCCGGAGCCGACGCCCACCCCACCGAGGACCTGGCTCGTGACCAGGACGCGCATGGTCCGCTGCTGCAGGTCGCGGTGCGCCACCTCGGTGCCCGCGCTGCTGCCATCGCCGGTGTGGCCGCCCGCCCCGTCGTCGGTGTGGCCGCCGGCCCCGTCCTCGGTGTGGCCGCCCGCCCCCTCGTCGGTCACGGCGGGACGGTCAGCGGTCATCGCGGAACCCCACGGCCAGCAGGTCGGCGACCGGGTCGGTGGCGTCCAGGAGCTCAGCCGCGTCACGGCAGCCGCGCGGCGCTGGATCCCCGAGCTCGAGCACCTCGCAGGCGCGGCGCTGTACCTCGGCGCCGGCGAGCTCGGTCGTCACCCCGATGGGGGCCCCGGGCCAGGCGGGGTCGGTCAGCAGCACGAGCTGGTGGGCGAGCGCCGGCGCGCCACGGATGGGCGCCTCGAACTGGAACCGGGCGTTCAGCTCGACGACGAGGCGGTCGTCCTCGAGCCGTGCCGACGACTCGACCCCGGCGAGCTCGAAGGTCGCGACGCGGAGCTGTCCGCCACCGGCGATCCAGGCCACCAACCCCTCGCGGACCTCGGGGAAGTCGCCGCGGTCGATCAGCTCGCACACCCCGACGAGCGCCGCTGCTGCAGCCGTGCGGGACCCCTCGTCGCCGACGATCCGGATCGCCTGCGCGCAGCCGGGCCCAGGTTCGGCGTCGAGGGTCTGGGCGAGCATGGCGTCCCCGCGGGCGATGGTCACGGTCGGACCACCCGCGGGCCGTCGCTCGGCAGCGGTGAGCTCCTCACGGTCGACCGACAGCAACGCCCAGATCGTGACCGCGAGCGCGACCGGGACCATCACGAGCACCAGCAGCACGAACCACCGCTGCAGGACCGGCTCCCCGGTGGGCAGGGTGGGGAGCCCGTCGGTACGCAGCGGTCCGTGGCCGGCGGGGGTTCCCGCCCCGGACGGGTGGCCGCGGTGGCGCTCGTCTGGCACGGCCGGCTCAGGCGTCGGCACGGTCGGCGTCGGCGATCACCCGCCAACGGTAGGACTCGATCACCGGGTTGGTGAGGAAGCCGGTGCACATGGCTTCGACGCGTTCGGCCAGCTCGTCACCCTCGGCATCGACCACCAGTTCGAGGTGCTTGCCGACCCGGACCTCGCTCACGCCGGCGTAGCCGAGCCCGGGGAGTGCCTCCTCGACCGCGCGGCCCTCAGGGTCGAGGATCTCACGCTTCAGCAGGACGTCGACAGCGATGCGCGGCATCGGGCGGGCTCCGGTCGGTGGCGGCCGGGAGCGTACCCAGGCCACCCCCGGCAGCCCCCGCCCGGGGCGGGCTCACCGCCGCGAGCGTTGCTCCCCCGCATCCGCCCGCACGTCGCAACCGACCGCGGG
>JBKHDS010000361.1:0-2630 GCA_046541215.1 Nitriliruptoraceae bacterium | reverse complement strand
GGACTCGGGGGGATGGCGGTGAGCGGCCGGTGCCGACGAAGTCGGGGGCCGGCGGCGGGGGTCCGCAGCGCTGCGGCGGCGAGTGGGCTAGGGCTGGATCATCGCCGCGTCGGTGTAGCGCACGGCGGAGTCCCACAGCAGCCACTCGTCGATCCCAGCGTCGTAGGTCGCCTGGATCTGCTCCCGCACGTAGCGGGCACGGTCGGGGTAGCCCAGCCGGATCGGCCAGTTCGAGTCCTCGAGCCAGGGCTTGACCCGGGCGCGCTTGCCCTCGGTCACCTCCTGCCACACCTCCAGCGTCGCGGCCACCATGTCGTAGGGCTGCATGAGCGGGTCGGCGACGTCGTACTCGCCGGGGCCCCAGTGCGACGGGTAGATCATCGGTGCCACGTAGTCCAGCACCTCCGCGAGCCGCTCGACGTCCTGGCCCACCTCCCACGGCCGGTCCGCGGAGACGCCGTACAGCGACGCCCCGTGCTGGATGCCGTAGGGCGCGAGCCGTTCGTCCGCGGCGGTGGTGAAGGCGACGATCTCGTCCTCGACCGACCCCTCGAGGCCGGGGATGGTCATGTTCTCCACCGGTCCGTCGGGCTTGCGCAGGTAGTCCCACAGGATGTGGTCCACCCCCATCGCGGCCGCCTCCTCGGCGATCGAGATGTTGTACTCCTGGATGTCGGGGTTCGCGAAGTTCGCGAAGCCGTTGTAGCGGCCGGTGTAGAAGTCGCTGCCGTCCGCGGTCTGGATGGCGTAGTCGCGCTCGTCGTTCGCCCAGGCCCACGGGACGAGCACGGGGTCGGCGAAGGCGACGATCCGCCCGATCACCGGGACGCCAAGCGTGTGGAGCTCCGCGACCGCGGCCTCGAGGTCGATGCGACAGGGAGGCTGGTTCGATCCGACCCGCTGCGCCAGCTCGTTCGCGGTCGCGAAACCTATGGTCCCGGTCTCGTCCTTGAGGTCGAGCTGGACCGCGGTGATCCGTCCCGCCTCGATCGAGTCCATCACCGCGCCCTTGAGCTCCGGGGACGCCCAGGCGCAGAAGGAGACGTGCACGCTGCGCAGTTCGTCGACCGTTGCGCGTGACGGGACGACGACGAACCCGCCGACCTCGTCGGAGGTGCGGTTGCCGGCCGCATCCGTCGCGGCGAGCGCTAGCGTGCCCTCCGGTGGGGAGTCGAGCTCGACCTCGAAGCTGCCGTCCTCGCTCGCGGTCACCTCCACCTCGCCGACGGTGACGACCGCGCCCGGCTCGGTGGTCCCGGAGAGCTGAACCGGCTCGCCGGCCACCAGCCCGCTCTCGGGGGCCGTGACGTCCAGCTCCGGAGCGGTCTTGTCGACGGTGAAGGTCCAGGAGCGCAGGAGCTCCGCGTCGGTGTCGGCGTCCTCGTCCAGCGCGCTGGCCGGATCGACGTCCGCCACCTCGGCATCGCTGCCGTCGCTCTCGCCGTCCGCGGCATCGCTCCCACCGCCGTTGCCGTCGCCGTCGTCGGCCGTCCCCTCCTCGTCGGTCGGGTCCGCGTGCGGGACGCGCACCACGGCCAGGGTGTGCTCCCCGTCGGGCAGGTCGTCCGGTTCCCACCGCAGGCGCGTGACGTGCACGCGCTCTGCAGCATCGGTGATGTCTTCCTCGCCGAGCAGCAGCCGCACGTCGTCGAGGTGGAGCACGGCGCTGGCTTCGGCGTCCTCGTCACTGTCGGGTGCGAGGCTCGCCACCACCTCGACGGCGACGTCGGTGACCTGCTCGGCGTTGTAGACCGCACCGTCCTCGGGGCCGGAGATGCTCAGCTCGCGCGATGCGGCGGGATCCTCGCTGCTACAGGCGGCGAGCACGGCCATCGCCAGCGCGGCGGTGACGAGGTGGAGCGGGATGCGGAAGCGGCGCGTCACGAGACTCCTGAAGGCAGCGTCTGGTCGCTGGTCGGGTCCCCGGCACCCGGCGGGGTGCGGAGGTGGGGACGGTACCGTCGAGCGTCCGATCCCCCGCCTGTTCGCGAGGTCCAGCCGTGACGATCCGACCCACAACCGCAACAGCCGCGCGACCGGCTGCGGCCAGCGCGCGCGGCACGCGGCGCGGCTCGGACGCGCGGCAGCGCGGCGTGGTCCTCCTCGCACTCACGGTCGCCGCGGCACTGGCGCTGGTGGGCTGTGCTGGCAGCGACGCCGGTGAGGGAGACGGTCGTGACGAGGCGGTCGACCCCGGCGCGGTGGACGACCCTGGGGGCGGGGCGGCCGAGGGGTCCGAGGACCCGGACGCCGCCGCGGAGCCGGACGGCCGAGACGACGGAGCACCCGACGACGCCGACGAGCGGGACGGGGCAGCGTCCTCCGACGGCACGGACGCCGACGGCCGCGACGGCACCGACGAGCTGTCGATCGCGGGGGTGTCGGACGTGGCCGTGCTGCAGGACGGCACGGTGAGCGAACGCGAATTGCACCCGGAGGAGGCGGGCCTGCCCGAACACCCGTTCGACGACCTTCTCGGCGGCACGCCCGAGCACAACGCGCGCGCCTTCGCCGCGCTGCTGGATGGCGAACCCTCGGCCTATCGCGACGCGGTGCTCTTCAACGCCGCCGCCGCGCTGGTCGTCGCAGGCCGCGCCACCAACCTGCGCGACGGCGTCGAGATGGCCCGG
>JBKHDS010000360.1:0-2637 GCA_046541215.1 Nitriliruptoraceae bacterium | reverse complement strand
CCGACCACCGGGACGCATCGATGCCCGGACCGTTCGACGGTCGCCCGTCCAGCCCTCTGGCTGGAAGGTCCGGGAGGAGCGAGTGGCGAGACCGACCCGGACCGGCGCAGCGCCGTCGGCCTTCGGGCCGGCTTGATCAGCCGAGACCGTCCGATGCTCCCACTCTCCCGACCACGTCCGGTCGCCACGCTCGCTGCGGCGAGCTTCCTGGCCGTGCTGGTCGCGCTTCCCGGCGCCGCGATCGCCGAGCCCTCGCGCGCTGCTGAGCCCGCCGCACCCGCGGTCGGACGGTCCGCGGGGCACCCGGTGACCACGAGCCCCCCCGCCCCCACGCTCCCGGACGCCGCTGCACCGCCCGGACAGGAGGTCCTCAAGGGCCACCGCGGCTCGGCCACACACGAACACGGGTCGCAGGACGGGGCCGACCACCCTGCCGACGACGGCGAGCGAACGAGCGGGGACCCGGCCGACGACAGCGAGCGAACGAGCGGGGACGCGGACGACGACGAGCCCGGGCGTTCCTCGCGCGGCATCATCGGCGAGCCCGGCGGAACCGGCATCGATGGAGATCAGGACGCCAACGATGCCTCCGAGGACGCCGGCGAGGACCAGGCGGGCAACGACGCTCCCGGCGACGTGGGCGGGGACCAAGCGCCCAACGAGAACCCCGCCAACGACGACCCCGCCAACGACGACCCCGCCAACGACGACCCCGCCAACGAGGACCCCGCCAACGACGACCCCGCCAACGACGACCCCGCCGACGACGACCCCGCCGACAACAACCCCGCCGACGAAGAGGTGGACGACACGTCCGGCTCGGACGACACCGGCCGGTCCGATGCGGCCGTTGATCCCGTCCAACCCGATCCCGGTGCCGCCACGCAGCCGTCCGAGGGCTGCACCCCGGCGCTCGTCACCTTCACCCGCGACGGCACCGAGGGCGACGCCGAAGCCGTGGCGCTCACCTCTCAAGCGCTCGAGAGCGGCGTCGCCGGTTGGCTGCACCTGAGCTGGCAGGCCGCGCCGGACACGGACCTGACGGCGGTCGAGGTCGCGCACGTCGACGGCTCCCGCTCGCTCCTACCGGCGGAGGCGACCGGGACCGCCTACGAGGTGCTCGCGCTGACCTTCTGCGGCACGACGAGCGAGGCGGCAGCGGACGGGACGGTCGATGGGGGTGCCACTGTCCCGGCCGACGGCGCCGAGGCTTCCGACGGTCCCGACGCCGCCTCGACGGCCTCGCAGACACCAGCGTCCGCACAGGACGACCGAACCCGAGAGGAGCCTGAGGCTGAGCCGCCCGTCGCGGGTACCACCACATCGGGATCCGACGGGGCGGCAGCGGACGTGGAGCCCGAGGAGGACGTCGAGGTGCTGGGTGTCCAGATCGTGGCTCCGCCCCGCACCCCCGCCCCCACCGAGCAGGACGACGAGCCGGAGGACGTCGCCGAGAGTGAACCCCTGCTCACCGCTTCGCGCCCGGCGGCCACCGATGACAGGACGACGGGACAGCAGCCGCTCCTGCTCGGCGCGGCGGTCATCGCCGCGCTGATCGCCGGAGCCATCATCCTGCGCCGCCGATCGCTGCGCGCCGGCACAGCCAGCAGCACCGCCACGAGCGAGGCCACGGACACCGCCAGCGCGACGCCGGCTGCCAGCAGCACCGCCAGCGCGACGCCGGCCACCAACAGCACCGCCCCGACCGTCGCGACGGACACGACCAGCGCGACGTTGGCCAGCAACACCACGAGCACCACCGCCACGACCCACGCGACAGACACCACCGGCCCGGCCAGCAAGCACGGCGGTCCGGCGACGACCACACCGGGGGGACCCACATGACCACCACCGACCGCAACCACGCGCTGGCGATCGGCGCCCGGCTTCGCCGGGTCCGGCACCAGCAGGAACTGTCGCTGGCCGACGTACAGGCGCGCAGCAACGGCCAGTGGAAGGCGGTCGTCGTCGGCGCGTACGAACGCGGAGACCGGTCGGTGACCGTGGAGCGACTCGCGGATCTCGCGTCCTTCTACGACGTCCCGCTCGCGGACCTCCTGCCCGACCCGCAGGTGATCCGGGCGATCTCCGCGGGCCGCATCACGCTGGACCTCGTGCGTCTGAACGCCGCCACCGCACGGCCGGAGCTGACGGTCCTCGCCCGCTACGCCGCGCACGTCGCGCGACGACGCGGTGACCACAACGGTCGGGTGCTGACGCTGCGTGCCGGCGACCTCGAGACGGTAGCCCTGGTCGTGGACCGCACGGCAGCGGACCTGAAGGATCTGCTGGAGGACGCCGAGGTGCTCCTCCACCTCGACCTCACCGGTGACCTCGTGGCGACCGCGTCGACCGAGGGCTCCCCGCAGGGCAGTGGTGCGCACACGCCGTCGGCCGACCAGCCGACCCTGACGATCGACCTCCGTGAGGGGTCGCTGGAGGGCGAGCGCCGCGCCTGAGCGGCACCCGCTCCACGCACCGGCACCCGCCGCGCCTGCGCGCTCACGGCTTCCCGGACCCGCACCCGCCGCACCGGTGCGCCTGTCAGCTGCGCACCGCCAGGCGCCACGCCTCCTGGTCGATGAACCCCGCCCCCGCGTAGGCCCGGAGCGCCGGGACGTTGTCCGCCCGCACGTG
>JBKHDS010000359.1:0-2644 GCA_046541215.1 Nitriliruptoraceae bacterium | reverse complement strand
GCCGTGCTCTCCGGGGTCGTCCTGGCACTGGACGGCTCGCTCACCCGCGTCGAGGTGGACGGGCTCGGCGACCAGACGACGCTGGAGCCGCCGGACCCGCAGAGCAGCGACGACACGACCACGAGCACCGACCCGAGCACCGACCCGAGCACCGACCCGAGCACCGACCCGAGCCCCGACCCGAGTTCCGACACCGCCGCTGAGCCGCGCAGCCCCGATGTGGAACCGGTCACCGTGCTGCTGCTGGCCTCCGACAGCCGCGAGGTGCTCACCGCGGCCGAGCGCGAAGAGCTCGGCACCGGGATGGCGTACGGCGAGCGCACCGAGGTGGTCGCCCTGGCCCGGCTCGATGCGGAGGCCGACCGTCTGCGGACGGTGCACGTGCCGCGCGACACCGTGCTGCCCCTGTGCGACGGGAGCGAGGGCCGGGTCAACGCGGCCTACGGCGTCGGCGAGAGCAGCGGCGTCGGGGGCATCAGCTGCGTGGTGGAGACGCTGACCGAGTGGAGCGGGGTGCAGATCGACCACGCGGTGATGGCGGACTTCCGTGGCTTCGTCGACATCGTCGACGCCATCGGCGGCGTGGAGCTGTACCTCGACGAGGCGCTCTACGACCGGCGCGCCAACCTCGACCTGCAGGCCGGGTGCCAGGTCCTCGACGGCGCGGACGCCCTCGCCTTCGCCCGCGCCCGCGGCCTGGACGACGACTTCGGCCGCATCAGCCGCCAGCAGCGGCTCCTGACCGAGCTGCGGGACCAGCTCGCCGAGGATGGCGTCCTCGGCGACCCGGTCAGCTCCCTGCGCCTGGCGGAGGCCGTGGCCTCCTCGCTGCAGATCGATGACTCGCTCACCCTCAACCGCATCCGGCAGCTCGTGACCGACCACCGCCGCACCGTGCAGCGCCCGCTGGACATGCGCACCGTGCCCGGCACCCCGGACACCAGCGGCGAGGCGTGGCTGCTCCGGCCCGACGAGGAGGAGGCCGAGGCGCTGTTCACCTGGCTGCTCGAGGGCGACGAAGCGGCGCCGGAGAGCGGGTCGGACCCCGACGACGCCCCCGACGGGGACGGGGACGAGGACGGCGGTGGCTCCTCGGAGGGCGGAGGGACGCAGCCCGACGACGACACGTCACCACCTCCGGTGGGCTCCGAGCCGCAGCGCTGCGACTGACCCGGTCAGCCGCAGCCGGGACCGTGCACGCCGAGCCGTGCGTCGATGGCGCGCTGCTCCGCCGCGACGACCCGCGCGTGGAACCGGTCGTTCGGCGGGAACAGCACGGCGGTCGCGAACCCCTCCGCGGCGAGCACCTCCGCGACGAACACGCCGTCGGCCGACCACACCGCCCGGAGCGGACGGTCGTAGCGGTCGCGATCCTCGCGGTCCGCCGCGACGTACACCACCTCGCCGACCCCGAGCAGCTCCTCGAGCCGCTCGGCCGCCTCGACCGCGAGGCACTCCCCGGGCCGTCCGTCGCGCGGCAGCTCCGGTGCGTCGATGTTGAGCAGACGGACCCGGACCGACGGCTCGGAAACCCGTCCGCTGCCCGGTCCGGGCTGCAAGCGGACGGTGTCACCGTCCACGACCCGCTCGAGCCGTGCTGCCTCGGCGTCCGCAGGCAGCCCCTCGGGCCGCCCCTGGCCGGTGCCCGGGGCACCCGACCCGGCGGACGAGGGTGCGGGGAGGGGAGCAGGACCGACGCCACAGGCCACCAGGACGACCGCGAGCGTCGCGGCGACGAGCCGACGGCCGCGCGCCTGACGACGACGGCGGGCCAGCAGCACCCCTCAGGCCGCGCCGGCGGTCCGGCTGGCCTCGGCGATCACGGGGTCGTGCACCAGCGTCGGCGTCACGAGGCGCACGGGGATGCGCTCGGTCCCCGCAGCGAGGTGTGCGGCCAACGCGTGGTGCCCGTCGACGACGTGCAGGCGTCCCCGGTGGGTGACCACATGGACGTGTCGGTCCGACAGCGGGCGGGGGTCGGTGGTCTCGGCCAGCCACCGGACCCGAACCGGGTCGAGTTCGAGGGTGACCGTGAGGACCTCGAGGGCGTACCTCGGGATCGTGCTGATCACCCCGACACGGTCACGGATCTCGAAGACGGGCCAGGAGATGTCCGGGACCTCGACGATGCGGCCGGGCGCGTAGCTCGCGAGGGAGGTGGGGAGCGGTTCAGGGAGCACGAACATGGCGACGACCTGTGGCGGTGAGAGGGGAGCGGGGAGCGGAGCCAGGAGTGGAGCCGTCGGGGCTTCGCACGGTAGCGAGCCGCGGACGGGCCGGAGGCCAGCACGGACGGTGGCCGTGCACCCCGCGCATGACCGCTCCCGGGGGACCCTCAGGCACCGGCCAGGAGGGCCCGCACGTCGACGACGAGGACGACGGTGAGCAGCACGAGCACGACCGTGATGAAGCCGGTGTAGGCCCAGCGCTGGGCCCAGTCGGCCAGCCACACCCGGCGCAGGCTGTGGATGGAGAGCACCATCGCGGCCAGCACGAGCAGCACCGACAGCGGACGGGCCAGCACCCCGATCCAGCCGACGACCGGCGCGAGCGCGGGCAGCAGCGCGTAGGTGATGATGCAGCGCACCCCGGACAGCCAGATCGATCCCTTGAGCGACAGCAGCGCCTGGTGGTCGGTCTCGCC
>JBKHDS010000358.1:0-2650 GCA_046541215.1 Nitriliruptoraceae bacterium | reverse complement strand
TGGGGGGGACCTTCGCCCGCCTGCGCCACCAGCCGGGACCGGACGACCGCTGCCTCGACCTCGGCGCCGCACCGGGCGGGTGGACCTGGCTGCTGGCCTGGACCGGGGCGCAGGTGCTGGCCGTGGACCGCGCACCGCTGGACCCCCGGATCGCCCAGCTGCCGAACGTGAGCGAGCAGCGCGGCTCGGCCTTCGCCCTCGACCCTGCGGAGGTGGGCGACATCGACTGGTGGTGTAGCGACCTCATCGCCTACCCCGACCGGCTACTTGCACTGGCGAGGAGGTGGCTGGAGGCCGGAACCGTCCGCAACCTCGTGTGCACCGTGAAGCTCCAGGGCGCGACCGACCACGACGCGCTCGCCGGGTTCGCCGCCCTGCCGGGTGCCCAACTGTTGCACCTCTCGCAGCACAAGCACGAGCTGACCTGCGTCATCCTGGACGCCCGCTGAGCAGCTACTGGTAGGTCACGAGCACCGGCAGCGGGTCCAGGTCGAGCACCTGCTCAGGCGTCGGGGTCGGCACGTCCTCGTCGTAGAAGTTCTTCCACCCCCACAACCAGCGATCCTCGGCCCCTGCGGTGATCGCATCGTAGGTCTGGTACTTCGCACCGATCGGGCCCTGTCCGTCCATGTGGACCACCACCGCGAGCTCCGCGGGTGCCGCGATCGTGTCGCGGTCGGGCAGCATCGAGAAGCGGAACTGGTGCAGCACGAGCAGCTTCTGGGGCAGCCGGTTCTCCCGGGTGAGCGCCGCGAGCCAGTCCGCGACCTCCTGCACCTCGGCGGCCGCGACCGAACCGATCTGCTGCAGATGCCGCTCGTTCGGTGCGAGCCGCCACTCGGGATCGAGCGCCAGGCCGACGTGGGGTTCGAGGAGGATCTCCTCGTACTCCTTCGCCTGGGTGAGGAAGTCGGTCCGGCCCGGCTGCAGGTCGAGGAAGACGTACAGGCCCTCCTCCCCGGCCCGATCGATCCAGGGCCGGAGCACCTCGATGGGGGTGCGGCGGCTGTAGTCGCCGGTCGGTTCCGCGCTCGCGCTGGCGATGGTGGTGATGATCTCGAAGGTCGGCAGCACCCGCGCCCCATCGGCCCCGTAGGGCGCAGCCACGGTCCGGGCCCGCTCGATGGAGGCCTCCACGCCCTGCTCGCCCAGCACACCGAGCGCGGGGGTCTCCACCGAGCCGTACAGTGCCACGATCCGCTCGTCCTCGAACAGCCGGAATCCCCCGCCGGGCAGGGGCTCGCCTTCGAGCACCGTGGCCAGCTGCCAGTCCGCTTCCTCGGTCACGGCACCGACCAGCGCCACCGCCCCGGGATCCGCGGCACGCAGCCGGTCGGTCCGGGTCCGACCGGAGCGAAGGTCGGGGGCGCTGACCGGCAGCAGCGCCTCGCCTCGACCGGTGGCCGCGACCGCTGCAACGGCCGTCGCGGCGCCGTCCGACGGGTCGGCCAGCCAGGTGATGCCACCCGGTGCGACGGCCTGGAGCGCAGGCGCCCAGATCTCCTCGCGGTCCGGCGCCACCCTCGCCTCGACCCCGAGGGCGGTGAGCTGCTCCACGAGCGCCTCGGCAGCCTCCGCGCCATCGGCCAGCACCTCGAGCCGCGCGTCGTCCGGCAGCGAGCCAGCGAGGGCGTCCAGGTCACCCGGGAGTGGCAGCAGCGCGACGTCCGGCGTCAACCGTGCCAGCGCCGCGGCCCGCGCTTCGGCGTCGTCCGCGCCGACCGCGAGGAACCGGCTGGTGCCGAGGTGGTCAGCGACGCGCAGGGCGAGCTCGACCGGGTCGGTCGGGCCCGCGGCCTGACCGGTCGCGTCCCCATCGGAGCCGTCCGGGCTCGCCGCCTGACCGGTCGCGGTCCCGTCCCCATCCGAGCCGTCCGGGGTCGCCGCCGCAGCGCGGTCGGCGGTCGCGACCAGCTCGGTGCCCGGGAGACCGAGGTCGGCCAGCTCCACCGAGACGGTCACGACCTCCTCGGCGGCCAGCGACATCAGCGTCGGTGCGATCGCCGCCGGTGCCGCGGGGTCGATCAGGAGCAGCGGCGCGTCCGTCGCCAGGGCGACCGGGGCGGCCAGGCTCGCCGCCCACGGGTCGTCGGCCGCGATCACCGCGACCGGAGCACACCGATGCGTGCGTTCCGCCGCCTGAGCTGCCACCTCCACGGTGGCCGGACCGGTCAGCTCCAGCGCATCCACCTCGACCGCATCGATGCGGCAGTCAGGCGGCGGGGCGGGCGCGGGGTCCGGCTCGGCCTGGGTCTCGTCGGCCGGTGCGTCCCGGTCATCCTCCGGCATCGTCGGCGACGCCGGGCCGGCTGCCTCGGTGTCGGCGCTGCCGCTCACGTCGTCGGGGGGCGACTCGGAGCCGTCGAGGGTGCAGCCGGCGACCAGGACGGCTACCAGGAGCACCATCGTGAGGTGAGAGCGCACGGGTCCGGTCCGATCCGCGGGGCGACGACGGGGGCGGACGGTACCGGGCTGCGGGAGCGTCGCGGAGGGTCGCACGGGGGTAGTGGACGGGGCGCTTGCCAACCGGTCACCGGCCCGGGTGGACGCGGTCGTCCAGGCCCGTGAGACTGGGATCCCCGGCACCGGATCCGCGAGGAGCAACCATGACACGCACGATCGCCCGCGCCGACCGCGTGGACCGCGCCGC
>JBKHDS010000357.1:0-2657 GCA_046541215.1 Nitriliruptoraceae bacterium | reverse complement strand
CGAGGTGGTCGCGGACCACTGCCGTGTGCGGCCTACAGCGCGAGGTGGTCGCGGACCGCGGCGGCGATGAGGTCGACCGCCCCGTGGGCGTCCGCCTCGGTCTCGGCCTCGGCCATGACCCGCACGAGCGGCTCGGTCCCGGAGGGCCGCAGCAGGATCCGCCCCCCGCCCCCGAGCCGTGCCTCCTCGGCACGGACGACCTCCCAGACCGCCGCGGCGTCGTCCAAGCGGTCCTTGTCCACGCCGGGCACGTTCACGAGCACCTGCGGCAGCCGCGACATCACCCGCGCGAGCTCCTCGAGCGCGACGCCGGAGGAGCGCACCACCGACAGCAACCGGACCGCCGTCAGCACCCCGTCGCCCGTGGTCGCATGATCGAGGTCGATCACGTGCCCCGACTGCTCCCCGCCGAGGTTGAGGTCCCGTGCCTGCATCGCCTCGAGGACGTAGCGGTCCCCGACCCGGGTCTCGACCACCTCGATCCCGAGCCCCTCCATGGCACGCTTGAACCCGAGGTTGGTCATCACCGTGGTGACCACCGCGTCGTCGTTGAGGGTGCCGAGGTGGTGCATCTGGCGGGCGAGGATGGCGAGGATCACGTCGCCATCCACCTCGGCGCCGGTGTGGGTGGCCGCGATGACCCGGTCGGCATCCCCGTCGTGGCTGATTCCGACGTCCGCCCCGTACGCGAGCACCGCCGTGCGGATCTGCTCCGGATAGGTCGACCCGGCGTGCGCGTTGATGTTCGCGCCGTCGGGGTCGCAGTGGATCGCGGTCACCTCCGCGCCGAGGTGGCGGTAGACCTGCGGGGCGACGGTCGAGGCCGCACCGTTCGCCCCGTCGACCACGACCCGCAGGCCGGTCAGGTCCACGTCGACGGCGCTGACCAGGTGCTCGACGTAGCGCGCCGGTGCTGCCTGGTCGGTCAGGCGCCGGCCGATGTCGGTACCGAGCGGACGACGGGCGCGCTTGGCGGCGATGATCGCCTCGAGCTCGGTCTCCTGCTCGTCGCTGAGCTTGAAGCCGGCGGGTCCGAAGAACTTGATGCCGTTGTCGCCGACCGGGTTGTGGGACGCGGAGATCATCGCACCGGCCGCGGCGTCCGAGCACGCGGTCAGGTGCGCGACGCCCGGGGTGGGGAGCACCCCGACGCACAGCGCGTCCCCGCCAGCCGAGGTCACACCGGCGACGAGCGCCGACTCGAGCATCTCACCCGACCAGCGCGGGTCACGACCGATCAGCACCGTCGGTCGTCGCTCGCCGCCCGCGTGGAGCACGGTGACGAGCGCACGGCCGAGGTCCACCGCGAGCTCGGGCGTGAGCTGTCCGTTGGCAACCCCCCGGGCGCCATCGGTGCCGAAGATCGCTCCCACGGGTGTGCTCCTCTCGCCTGCGACGACCGCCTGCTGCGCCGACGGACGATGCTAGAGGCCGCGACCGAGGTCGCGGTGCACCGGGCCCGTACGCACCACCGACGCCGCCCGAGCGGGCGGCGTCGGTGGTGGCGCAACCGGAGCGGCCGGGTCGCGAGGTCCGCGGCGACCGACCGCTCAGCGTGCGATCAGCGCTTGGAGAACTGCGGCGCGCGGCGGGCCTTCTTCAGACCGTACTTCTTGCGCTCGACCTTGCGGGCGTCGCGGGTCAGCAGGCCGGCGCTCTTGAGCGCGGCGCGGTTGTCGGCGTCCTCGCCGACCAGCGCACGAGCCAGCGCGAGCCGCAGCGCACCGGCCTGGCCGGTGGTGCCGCCACCGTGCAGCCGGGCGTCCACGTCCCACTGCCCGTCCTGCTCGAGCACCCGGAAGGCCTCGGTGGCGTGGGCGCGGAGCTTCTCGGTGGGGAAGTAGTCCTCCAGCGGCCGGCCGTTGAGGCGGTACTGCCCCGAGCCGCGGGAGATCCGGGCACGAGCGACCGCCGACTTGCGGCGTCCGGTGTAGATGGTGCTCATCGTGGGGACCTCAGACGTGGTCGGGCAGCGGCTGGGGCTGCTGGGCGGCGTGCGGGTGCTCCGGACCGGCGTAGACCCTGAGCTTGGTGGCCATCTTCCGGCCGAGCTTGTTCTTCGGCAGCATGCCGGTGATGGCCTTCTCGACCACCTCGGTGGGGCGCCGCTCCAGCATCGACGCGAAGGGCACGGCCCGCAGCCCACCCGGGTACCCGGAGTGGCTGTTGTAGACCTTCTGCTCGCCCTTGGCGCCGGTCACGACGACCTTCTCGGCGTTGACCACGATGACGTGGTCGCCCATGTCCATGTGGGGCGCGAAGGTCGGCTTGTGCTTGCCGCGCAGGACGGTGGCGACGCGGGTGGCGAGACGGCCGAGCGTCTCGCCCTCGGCGTCGATCACGTACCACTCACGCGTGATGTCGCCCGCCTTGGGGCTGTAGGTGCGCATGGTTCGCTTCCTCGGTGCCTGGTCGTGGAGGTGGCCGCATCCTGGACGGGTCGGTCGGCGCTCAGCCGGTCACGCCAGGGTCGGCGAGCTGTCGGCGAGGAGGTCGGTGACCGTCGGCCGGGATGGCGCCGCGACGGGGCGGGCGGGGCGCACGGGGCCGGACACGGAACGCGCGGCCCCCGGCGGGACCGCGAGCCACAAGCGTACCCGCCCGGTGACCGGGGGGTCAACCGACGCCCGGGGGCCGACCGGTGGGCGAGGCGTCAG
>JBKHDS010000356.1:0-2664 GCA_046541215.1 Nitriliruptoraceae bacterium | reverse complement strand
TGCAGCGTGCGGCCGGGCGGCGCAGGTGCCTCCACGGTCAGGCCGGCTCGTCCCCGGTCTCGGGCACCGCCACCGGCTCACGCGGCGCCGCGACCTCGATCTTGCCCTGTGCGATCTCCTCGAGGGCGATCGACAACGGCTTGTTCGTGGCCGTGGTCAACAGCGGCGGCACGAAGGCGCCCATGCCCTCACCGAGCTGGGCGAAGTAGCCGTTGATCTCCCGCGCCCGCTTGGCGGACAGGTGCACGAGGTGGAAGCGCGACTCCACCTTGTCCATCAGGTCGTCGATGCGTGCGATGGTCGTCCCCTCCGTGCGCGGGTGGCAGCAGGGCGCCGCGGGGCCCCGCGCGCCGGTCCGGGTGGCGAGGGTAGCGACCGCGACCTCTACTAGCCTGCCGAGCCGGTACCGACCCGGCCAGCCGGTGGCGAGCGAGGAGGAGGCGTGCCCGGGCTGCAGACGATGGCGACCGCGCTCGGACCCCGCCCGCCGTCGTGGCTCCTGCTCCTGCTGGTCGTGGCGGTCGGGGTTGGCTTCGAGGTCCGACGGCGGCAGCGGGAGCGGGCGGTGGCGGCCTCGCTGGGGCGGCTGGTCGAGCGCTACCCCGGTTGGCACCGGCAGGCGTGGCCCGCCGGCATCACCCTGGACCTGCTGGCGGGGCGGTTCGCGGCGACGGCGCGTGGCGATCGGCGCTACGGCATCGAGCACGCCATCGGTGGCCCCCTCCAGCTCCAGCTCGGCGGGACGGTCGCGACCTGCCAGGTCGCCTGCTTCCGGTGGTGGTACGAGCAGGGTCGACGGCGCACCGGGAGCGGTCGCGGGCGGTCGACCGGCTACGAGCGTCGGGAGGAGGTGCTGGTGCTGTGCCAGCTGCCCGTGCACGCCCACCGCAGCATCCGGGTGCTCCCCGCCGACGTGCTGGACCGCATCGGGCTGACCCGGGACGGGACCCAGGTCGAGTCCGACGCCTTCAACCGCGCCTTCGAGGTCCAAGGATCGGACCCGACCCTGACCATCACGCTGCTCGACGCCGGGATCCAGGAGCTGCTCGCCGAGGCGTACCGTGGCCGCGGCATCGAGATCAGCGACGACCTGCTCGTGCTGTCCGGTGCGCCGTCCCACCGGGACCGGTCCCTGGTCGGCATCGCGCAGACCTACCCCGCGATCGTGCAGGACCTTGCGCGCCTGCTCCGGTCGGTGCCGGCCGCCTTCTGGCGCCAGCTCGACCTCTCCGAGGAGGTCCCGCTACAGCCGGAGGGCGGTGCCCGACGCGACGAGGAGCGGTGACGTGGAACCCGTGCTGGCTGGCGTGGGCGTGCTGGTCGTGCTCATCACGCTCGTCATCGTGTCCTACAACCGCTTCGTCGCCCAGATGGCGTCGATGGACGCGACCTGGGCGAACGTCGAAGGCGAGCTGCAGCGCCGCCACGATCTGGTGCCGAACCTCGTGGCCACCGTGCAGGGGTACGCACGGCACGAGCAGGCGGTGTTCGACCGGGTGAGCGAGGCGCGGGCGGCGGCGATCGCCGCGCGCCCGACCACCGTCCCGATCGAGCAGCAGGCCCGTGCTGAGGACGTGCTGACCCAGCAGCTCTCGAGCCTGCTGGCGATCACCGAGTCCTACCCGCAGCTGCTGAGCGACGCGGTCTTCCGCGATCTGCAACGCCAGCTGGTCGAGACCGAGGACCGCATCGCCGCGGCCCGGCGGCTGTACAACCTCGAGGTCGCAGCCTACGAGCGTCGGCGTCGGGCGGTGCCCTCCAACCTCGTCGCCGCGGTGGCCGGGTTCGCGGCCCGCGGGATGTTCGAGATCTCCGACCCCGCGGCGGCGCACGCACCGCTGGCCCAGCCCTGACCGCGCCGACGACCCAGCCCGGACCGCACCACGACGGCGCCGGGGTGGCACGAGGCACGATCAGCGGTCGGGTCCGCGGCGTGCCGCTGCGATGTGCCTGAGCACCTCGGCGACGCACCGGTCCAGATCGTCGTTGATGACCTGGACGTCGAACCGATCCGCCGCGGCCAGCTCCTCGCGGGCACGGGTCAGGCGCCGGGCCACCGCATCGTCGTCCTCGGTCCCGCGTCCCCGCAGCCGGCGCTCCAACTCCTCAAGGCTCGGGGGGAGGAGGAAGACCAGCAGCGCGTCGGGATCGTGCTCGCGCACCTGCAGGGCGCCCTGCACCTCGATGTCGAGCAGGACGACGTAGCCGGCGGCCGTCGCCGCGGCGACGGGTTCACACGGGGTCCCGTACCGGTTCCCGGCGTAGGTGGCCCACTCCAGCAGGGCGCCGCTGGCCGCGAGCTCCTCGAACCTCGCGCGCGTGACGAAGTGGTAGTCGACGCCGTCGACCTCACCCGGACGGGGCGAGCGGGTCGTGACCGAGACCGACAGCACCGCGTCCTCGAGCACCGCTCGGACGCGCGCGTGGACCGCGCCCTTGCCGACCCCGGAGGGTCCGGCGAGCACGACCAGCAGGCCGCGTTCGCGGGTCACGGGCGGTCCGGGAAGGCGTCGAGGAGCCGCTCGCGCTGCCGGGGTCCGAGCCCACGCACCCGTCGCGAGGGCGCGATGCCCAGCCGCTGCATCCAGGCTGCCGCCGTGATCGGCCCCACGCGGGGCAGCGCGGCCAGCAGCTCGCTGACCTTGAGGTTGCGGACCGCTTCGT
>JBKHDS010000355.1:0-2676 GCA_046541215.1 Nitriliruptoraceae bacterium | reverse complement strand
AGGTCCTTGACCAGCACCTCCTGGTAGCCGGCGGCGGCGATCCACCCGGCCACCGTGGCGCGATCCGGCCACGCGAGGATCGAGTCGGCGAGGTAGCGGTAGGCCGGGGCGGAGGAGGACACCACCCGTGCCAGATGGGGGAGCGCGCCCACCAGGTAGCGGCGGTAGAGGTGACGGAAGCCCGGCGCGGTGGGGTTCGCGAACTCGCACACCACCACGCGCCCACCCGGCCGGGTGACGCGCGCGAACTCCCGCAGTGCTCGCTCGGGATCGGGCACGTTGCGCAGCCCGAAGGAGATCGTGACGGCGTCGAAGGAGGCGTCGGGGAAGGGCAGCTGCTGGGCATCGGCGTTCACCCACCGGATGCGCTCGTGGCCGCGACGGGCACCCTCGGCGAGCATGGCGTAGGACAGGTCGAGGGCGACCACCTCGCTGGCGCCACGCGCGATGAGCTCGACGGCCACGTTGCCGGGACCCGCAGCGACGTCGAGCACCCGGGCGTCGGCGGGTCGGGCGGCGAGCGCGGTGACCCGCCGCCAGTGCGCGTCCTGCCCGAAGGACAGGGCGGCGTTCGCGAGGTCGTAGCGCGGTGCGACGCGGTCGAACATCGCCTGCACGAGCGCCGCGTCCTTGCCGTCACGACCCGCGGCCGGCAGCACCGCGGCCTCCGATCGCGACGGGGTCGCGGGCGTCGCTACGGGCGGGACCACGACGACCTCCGGTTCCAGGTTCGGCTTCCAACCGCAACTTGAGGGCTCAACACCGAGGCGCGGCCTGCCGATGCTGTGCGTAGGAAGGCTACCGACCTGCCGGTGAGGAGCGGAACGTGTCCCGAGTCCACTGTGTCGCCTGTGGGATGGCGGTGGTCATCGATCCGCAGGGCCACTGCCCGGAAGGGCACTACGTCGGCTCGCGGGGCGCGCGCGTCGCCGCTGCGATGGGCTCGCACACCGCCCATCCGGAGGAACCGGAGCCGTGGGTCTACCTCATCGAGGACCTGTCCGAGGTCAGCGCGGGTGTCGGTGCCGGGCTGCAGGACGCCGCGCGTTCGAACGGCCATGCCGGCACGAACGGCCACGCGAGCACGAACGGCCACGTGAGCACGAACGGCACCACCCCGGCGGCGCCACGCCGGCTGCGGCCGCTCCTGCGGCCAAGTCCCGAGAACGACCGCTTCGACGACGAGCCCGCCGACGCCGATGAACTGTTGCGCGAGCTGCACTCGCTGGCCGCGCTCGAGGAGGTCGTCGCGCCTCCTCCGGCACGCGAGGAGGCGCCCGAGGTCCCGCCGACGCCGCCGGCGACGACCCCACCACCGCCGCCTGCTGGCACCACGGCGCCCCGTCCCCCCCGGCTCGATCGGGACGAGATGAGCCACGCGTTCGCTGAGCTGAGCGCGCTGGACGCCTTCGCCCGGGAGCAGGACGCGCCGCCGCCCCGCAGCCCCTCCTCCAAGGGGAGCGCCGCCGGCACCACGCCGCGAGCGACGAGCGGACCCGCCGCGAACGGACGCGGCAACGGGAACGGGCCGGCCACCCCGTCGCGGCCACCGGTGGCGGACCCCGAGGCCGGACCGGCCACCCCCGGCGCGGACGAGCTCGCTGCCCTGTTCTCCTCCGAGTTGGACGCCCTGGGGCAGAGCAGCGCACCGGGGCCGGGGACCCGGTCAGCGCAGCCGCCGCAGGCCGCGCCCCACGAGGACCACGACCCCGACCAGCCACGCCCGGACCACGCTGCGGCGGCACAGGCTGCTGGCCTCGACGAGCTGTTCGCCGCCGCCGTCTCCGCTCCGAGCCTACGGTCGCGGGAACGGCGGGAACGGGCCGCCACCGGCGAGGAGTCCGTCCGGGAGCACACCGGGGCAGGCGAGCCCCCGGGGCTCGAGTCGCCCATGCCTCGGTCGCAGCCTGGCGCCGCCGAGAGCACGGCCCCGCCGACCGGGCCTGAGACGTCGCGGGAGCCGCACGCAGCCCCGGCCGGACCGGCGACGCCAGCTCCCGGTCACACACCGGACGCAGGCGCACCACCACGGGTCGCGCCGCTGGATCTTTCCAGCTTCACGGCGAAGGGGGGCGCCGGGAGCAAGGGCGCCAAGCGGCGGCGGTTCGGTCGCTGAGCCGACGGCGGCCTCGGCGCCGACCAGCCAGGTCTGACCGGGGTCTGCCCGGGTCCCGGCGGCGCCCTCGCTGGCGTAACCGCGCCCTGGCTGGGGTCCTGGCCGCGCCGTGGCTCGGGTCCTGCCCGGCAGGCTGCCCACCCCGCGCGCGGCGCAGAGCCACGACGTGATCGCGGCCGGACACGCTGCCCTAGCCTGTGACGGGCGGCGGCGTCCTGCCGCCACCTGGCACCGAACCCGTGGCGCCCCCCACCGAGGGACCGATGGCCGAGCTCCCCTCGCACGATCCGACCCTGGACGCCCCCGACGCGGCGCTCGTCGCGGCTGCCGTCGATGACGAGCGCCCCCTCTACGACCTGGCGGGCCTGCTGGCGGCGACCGGGGCGAGCGAGGCCCTGCTCGAGGCGGTGTCCCGCACCGGGCTGCTGGTCCCCCACCACCTCGCCGAGGACGGCACGCCGCGCTACACCGAGGCCGATGCCGACGCGGTACGCGCGGGGCTGACCCTGCTCGAGGCGGGTCTGCCGCTACCCGCCTACGAGCAGGTGCTAAAGGCCTCC
>JBKHDS010000354.1:0-2702 GCA_046541215.1 Nitriliruptoraceae bacterium | reverse complement strand
CCGGGGTCGGGGTCGGGGGTGGGGAAGGTCGGGTGGGTCGGGGGTGGCTCGTCCGGGGTCAGGATCGGGGGTGAGGAAGGTCGGGTGGGTCGGGGGTCGAGGGACCCGGGGTAGGGATCAGCCCTCGCCGAGGCGGAGCATCCGGTCGCGCTCCGAGGTGTCCTCGAGCTCGGCCAGCTGCTCGAGCAGCCGGCGCTGCTCGCGGCTGAGCCGGGACGGCACCTCGATGCGGGTGCTGACGAGCAGGTCACCGCTGCCGCCGCGGGCCTTGGGAGCGCCCTCGCCGCGGATGCGGAAGGTCCGACCGTGGCCGGTGCCGGCGGGGATGCGGATCGTGCGCGTGCCGTCGTGCGGGGTCGGGACGGTCAGCTTGGTCCCGAGCGACGCCTCGGTCAGCGTGATCGGGACCTCGAGGGTCACGTCGTCGCCCTTGCGGCCGAACAGCGGGTGCGAGGCCACGTGGACGGTGACGAGCACGTCGCCCGGTGGGCCTCCGTTCACCCCGGGGCCTCCCCGGCCCGCGGCGCGGATGACGGCACCGTCGCGGACCCCGGCGGGGATCTTCACCGTCAGCTGGCGGGGCTTGACGACCCGACCGCTGCCGGCGCAGGTCGTGCACGGGTGCTCGATGGTCTGCCCGGTGCCCCCGCAGCGCTGGCACGGCTGGGCGAAGGAGAACGGGCCCTGGTCGACGGTGACCTGGCCACGTCCGCCGCAGACCTCGCAGCGGGTCGGGCTCGTCCCGGGTGCGGCGCCGCTCCCGCCACAGGTGTCGCACGGTCCGTCACCGGTGATCCGTAGCGTCGTGCGGACCCCGGCGAGCGCGTCCTCGAAGGTGAGGTGGACGTCCGCGGCCAGGTCCGGGCCACGTCGCGGCCGCCGGGACCGGCTGCCGCCCATGGTGGTGAACCCGCTGGTCGTGCCACCGCCGCCGGCAGCGCCGAACAGGTGACCGAGCAGGTCGCCGAGGTCGGCATCGCCGCCCCCGAAGCCGCCGGGGAACCCGCCGGAACCACCGAACCCCGCAGCGCCGAGGCGACGGATCTCGTCGTACTCGCGCCGCTTGGTCTCGTCCCCGAGCACAGCGTTGGCCTCGCCGATGTCCTTGAACCGCTGCTCCGCCTTCGGATCGTCCGGGTTGGCGTCGGGGTGGTTGACCCGCGCGAGCCGCCGGTAGGCGCGCTTGATCTCGTCCTGGGAGGCGTCCTTGGACACCCCGAGGATCTCGTAGTAATCCTTCTCGAGCCACTCACGTTGTGGCGCCACCCGTGATCACCTCCCCTCTCGTTCGAGCCTGCTGGTCGGTCCTGGGCCGCTCACCCCTCGACCAGCACCATCGCCGCCCGCAGCACCCGGTCGTCCAGCCGGTAGCCGGGACGCAGGACCGTGACGACCTTGGGCTCCCCGTCGATGCCCTCGCCGGGTTGCTGCTGGACGGCCTCGTGCACGCTGGGATCGAACACCACCTCGGTGGCGTCGATCCGCTCGAGCCCCTTGCCGCGCAACGCGTCGAGGAGCTTGGTCGCGACCAGGCGAACCCCGGTGGCCAGGTCCGCGTCGCTGGATCCCCCCGCCGCGTCCAGGGTCCGGTCGAGATCGTCGAGGACCTCCAGCAGAGCGGTCGCGACGTCGGCCTTTCCGGCCGCGCGTTGGACGGCACCGTCGCGCATCACCCGGCGGCGGTAGTTCTCGAAGTCAGCGTGGCTACGGCGCAGGTCGTCGAGGTACTCGTCGCGCTTGGCCTCGGCGGTCATCAGCTCGGCGAGCAGTTCCGCCTTGGTGCGCGGATCGGCATCCGCGAGCGCCTCGAGGTCGACGTGGGGGTCACCCTGCTCGTCGCGCTCGCCCTGCTCATCGCTGTCGCCCTTGCCGGTGGGCGCGGTCGCCTCCTGGCTCGCAGTCTTCGCCGCGTCAGCGTCGGTCGGGTCGGTGCCAACCTCGGGATCGGGCTGGTCGGTGTGGAGGTCGCGGGGTTGGGTCACGTCGGTGTCCTTGCGGCGGTGGTCGGTGATGCGCTCGGGCCGGGGGTGCGTCAGATGGGAGCGGGACGGCCCTCGGCCGTCCCGCCACCCGTCGCGGGGAGGGTGTTCACCCGGCCGTGATCTGGATCCGGCGGGGCTTCGCCTCCTCGGCCTTCGGCACCGTGATCGTCAGCAGGCCGTCGCGGTAGGCGGCCGTGACGCCGTCGGCGTCGACGCGATCCGGCAGCCGCACAGCGCGGTGGAAGCGGCCGAAGTGGCGCTCGATGCGGCGGAAGCCCTCCGCCTCGCGCTCGTCGTAGAAGCGCCGCTCGCCGGCGATGGTCAGCACATTCTCCTCGAGCGAGACGTCGACGTTCTCGGCGTCGACGCCCGGCAGTTCGACGTGGAGGGTGAAGGCGTCCTCGGTCTCCTCGACGTCCAGCGCGGGGCTGAAGGCGCCCGCCGGGCTGGCCGCGGCACGCTCGCCGAAGGCCTGGCGGAAGACGCGCTCGACCTCGTCCTGGAGCGAGGAGACGTCACGGAAGGGGTGGTAGGTGGTCAGCTGTGTCATCGCCCTCTCCTTTCCTGGTGGGGTGGGTCGGTTGCTGGGGGTGGAACGGGGGTGGGGTGCGCCGGCGCGACCGGGCGCCAGCCGCGACGGCGCCCCGCCGGCGTCTCAGCCGGCCTTCTGCTCGTCGTCGCCCTCGTCGACGATCTCCGCATCGACGACGTCGTCGATGC
>JBKHDS010000353.1:0-2709 GCA_046541215.1 Nitriliruptoraceae bacterium | reverse complement strand
GACGAGGGCATCGAGGTGGCTGTCGTGGTTGGCGACCAGCACGAAGGGTCGGTCGGTCGGGAGATGCTCGACCCCGTGGATCCGCACCGGCACACCGGCGAGGGCTGCGAGCAGTGCTCCCGCGCGCCGCACCAGCTGCCACCGCCACCGCAGGGTCGGGACGACCAGGAGCAGCGACCACACGGCGGCGGAGACGATCGAGAAGACGGCCAGCACCCACCCGCGGTACACGATCGAGGCGGCCCGCCGGAGCACCCCGTCGACCGGCGCATCCCTCCTCGAGGCGTCGCCAGGACCGCGGGGGGCGAGCGATGGTCGCACCGTCCCCGCACCCGTGTCGAGAGTGGGGAAACCCGCCAGCGCGAGCAGCTCTGCCGGGGTACGCGCCGTAGCGATGGCCGCCTCCGGCAGCCGCATCGCGAGCCGCTGTTCCACCCGCACCAGCAGCTCCGCCAGCGACAGGCTGTCGAGTTCGAGGTCCGCCTCGAAGCGCGCATCGGGCCTCACGCGCGCGAGCAGCTCCTCGCGACCGAGCTCCACGAGCAGGTCGCGGAGCTCCGCGAGCAGGGCTGCGGCCATCTCCGGTGCTGCGCCGACGGAGGGCTCGTCTCGGTCGATCTGCGCCAGCCCGTCTCACCTCCCCAGGGTCCTCACGCGGATGGTTCCACGAGGCTCACCCGCACCGCGGTGGTGCTCACACCGGTGCTCACACTGTACGGAGCGGCGTGATCGGATCCGCTCCGGGTTGCCCTCGGGTGCGCGGCGAGCCTGCCTCCGGTGCCGCGCGACCGCTCGCCTGCCGTACTGCGCCGGGCGCCGGACGGGTCGCGCTTCGTGGAGGCCGGGTTCGGGTGAGTACGACCCGGGCTCGTCGAGCGGTCAGGTGCTGCTCGCGCACCAGCTGACCCGCCTCAGCTGGCCCACCTCATCCAGCAGGGCGCGGCCGGCCAGACCCTCGAGGTGGCCGCACGGCCGAGATGGAGACGGTCGCGCGCAAGGCCTACGACAGCGGCGCCACCGTCGAGAAGCGGGAGGTCGGGGCGACAACGACGGCGACGCCGAGGTCGACGAGCTCGACGGCTAGCCGACCCGACGTGGACGTCCGCCACCGCGACAGCCCTCGGAGCCGCGGTGGACGGCAACCTTGCTGCACGGCACCTGGGATGTCCTGCGCCCCGGGCTCTCGGTGGCAGCGTGGACGAGCGCACGCCATCGGGGCCCGGGTGCCGGGCCCCGACGCGCGGGCGGCGCGGTCAGCGCTGCGCGGCAGCCAGGCGACGCAGAGCGGCCAGCACGGTCCGTTCGACCACGGGGGCCGGATCGTGCGGCTCGACGACGAGGTAGCCGGGGACCTGACCGCGGTCGACGAGGCGCTGCATCGAGTCGCCCGCGATGCCGCAGACCATGTCCAGCTCCTCGCGCCGGGTCGTCGCGAACCGCTCCAGCAGGGAGGCCAGCTCCACCTGCTGCGCACGCGGACCATCGGTCTGGTGGGTTGCGGTCACCATCATCGCACCGTTCGTTCGGATCCTGTTGGAGCAGTGTCGGCGACCATAAGCTCGGGTCCAGAGGTTCCGAACGACGTTCGATCGGGCGTCGCCTGGCTCGCTCTCCGAAGCACGCGGTTCGGTGCCGAGGTCGCACCGGCGCACGAACCACACCGTCGCTGGGCCGCGCCGATGGGCGGAGCAGCTTCCACCCAGTAGTGTGACGGTCTGGCACCGCCCTGGCCGAACGATGTTCCGCGGACCGGCGAACGAGGCGAGCGATGGACGAGATCGATCGGATCCTGGTGCGCGAGCTCCAGGCTGACGCCAGCATCACGAACCGGGAACTCGCCCGGCGTGCTGGCGTCTCACCCTCCACCGCGCTCGAGCGCGTCCGGGCGCTGCACCGGAGGGAGGTCCTCGCCGGCTACCACGCCGAGGTGTCACTGCGCGCCCTGGGGCGGCAGGTCCAGGCACTCGTCTCGGTCCGGATCCGACCCCCCACCCGGGACCGCATCGACGCTTTCCTCGCCTACGCGACCGAGCTGTCCGAGATGCTCGACGCCTACCTCGTCACGGGGCACGAGGACATCATCCTCCACGTGGCCGTCTCCGACACCGACGCGCTCTACGGTCTGGTCATCGACCACCTCAGCGCCCGCCCCGAGGTGATCGACGTCCGCAGCTCCATCGTCTACGACCACCGGCGCACACACGTGGTCGAGCCGGTCGTTGCGGGCGACGACGGCACCGTCCGGTGAGGCGGACCACCACGTGACCACCGCCTACCTGGCCGCCGAGGGGTTCGAGCCGGAGCTCGACGAGGAGCTGGCCCGCTCCGGGATCGCCGTGAGCCTGCGGCACGGTCGGCTCCGGGTGAGCGAGAGCCCGCCCGTCCACGCCGCCTGGGCGGCCAACACCTGGTGGGAGGCGGAGCGCATCCCGATCCGCTCGATCGGTCACGCCGCGAGCGAGCTGCGCCGACGCCAGCGCAACTGGGCCGTCTACGCCCCCGTGCTGCGCGGCCGTGCCGAACTCATCGCAGCCAGGCTCCCCCACGTCGCTGCCCGGCCGCTCGAGCTGGGCGAGGTCGCGCCCATGGCGCCGCTCGGCTCCTTCACGCTGCTCGAGCGCGACCTCGTGCTGGCCGCGACCACCTGCTCGAGCCCGTTCCCGAACGGCGTGGCGCGCTTCGTCGAGGACCGCGAGGGGCCGCCCAGCC
>JBKHDS010000352.1:0-2711 GCA_046541215.1 Nitriliruptoraceae bacterium | reverse complement strand
GGATCCCTGGTACTGGCTGCGGGAGCGGGACGACCCGGCCGTGCGTGCCTACCTCAAGGCGGAGAACGCCTACACCGAGGCCCACCTCGCCCCGTTGCAGCCGCTGAAGGACCGGCTCTTCGCTGAGCTCAGGGGGCGGGTCGAGGAGACCGACAGCTCGGCGCCGGTGCTGGACGGCGGGTGGCTCTACTACCACCGCACCCTCGCCGACCAGGCCTACCCCATCACCTGCCGCCGCCCGGCGCCCTTCGGGGTGCGTGACCCTCAGGACCTGCCCGCCGAGCTGCGCCGTCCGGTCGACCCCACCCGGCCGCCGGCGGACGAGGTGGTGCTCTACGACCAGAACCGCGAGGCCGAGGGGGAGGAGTACCACCGCGTCGGGGGCTTCGCGATCAGCCCCGACCACCGGCTCGCCGCCATCGCGACCGACACCACCGGTGCGGAGGTGTTCACGATCCGCGTCCGGGACCTCGAGACCGGCGAGGAGCTCGACGACGAGGTGCCCCGGACCGCCTACGGCATCGTGTGGGCCAACGACGCCCGCAGCTTCCTCTACACCGTCCCCGACGACGCCTGGCGCCCGTACCAGGTCCGGCGCCACCGGCTCGGGACCCCGCACGGGGCGGACGAGGTGCTCCTCGAGGAGCCGGACGAGCGCTTCTGGCTCGGGATCGGCCGCACCCGCAGCGACCGGTTCCTCGCGATCCGTGCCGGCAGCGCCACCACCTCGCAGTGGTGGCTGCTGGACGCCGACGACCCCACCGCGCAGCCGCGCGTCGTCACCGACCGCGAGCCGGGCCTGGAGTACGAGCTCGACCACCGCGACGAGCTCCTCTACCTCGTCACGAACGCCGATGGGGCGGAGGATTTCAAGCTGTGCGTCGCACCGGTCGCCACGCCCGCCCGCGAGCACTGGCGCGACCTCGTGCCGCACCGTCCCGGCATCCGGCTCGAGGGCGCGGACGCCTTCGCCGAGGTGCTCGTGCTCTCGGAGCGCACCGCCGCGAGGACCCAGCTGCGGCTGTGCGACCCGACCACCGGCGCCGGTGAGGTCCTCGAGGTGGAGGAGGCCGCCTCGGCCACCGCGCTCGGTGCCAGCCCCCGCTTCGACACGCGCACCCTGCGCTACCTCTACACCTCGCTGACCACGCCCCTGCGCGAGATCGACCTCGACCTCGACACCGGGGAGCGGACGGTGCTGAAGCAGCAGCCGATCCGGGGCGGGTACGACCGGGGACGGTTCGTGTCGTGGCGGGAGCAGGCGACCGCCCCCGACGGCACCCAGGTGCCGATCAGCCTGGTGCGCCGCGCCGACGTGCCCCTGGACGGCACGGCACCCGCGCTGCTGTACGGCTACGGCTCCTACGAGCACTCCATCGACCCGGTGTTCTCCACCAGCCGCTTGAGCCTGCTGGAGCGCGGGGTGGTCTTCGCTATCGCCCACGTCCGTGGCGGCGGCGAGCTCGGCCGGCGCTGGTACCTGGACGGCAAGTGGCTCGCGAAGCCCAACAGCTTCTCCGACTTCAAGGCCGCCGCCGACCACCTCGTCGCCAGCGGCATCACCGCCCGGGACCGCCTCGCGATCCGGGGCGGCTCGGCCGGCGGGCTGCTCATCGGGGCGACCCTCAACCTCGATCCGGGCGTCGCGGCCGCCGCCGTAGCGGAGGTGCCCTTCGTTGACGTCGTCACGACCATGTCCGACCCCTCCATCCCGCTCACCGTGGTCGAGTACGAGGAGTGGGGCGACCCGGCCGACCCCGCCTACCTCGAGGTGATGGCGAGCTACTCGCCCTACGACAACGTCCGCGCCGAGGCCTACCCCGCGATGCTGGTCACCGCGGGCCTCAACGACCCGCGCGTGCAGTACTGGGAGCCGGCGAAGTGGGTCGCGAAGCTGCGCGCCACCGCCACCGGGGACCGGCCGCTGCTGCTGCGGACCGAGCTCGGTGCCGGGCACGCCGGGCCGTCCGGCCGCTACGAGGCCTGGAAGGACGAGGCGCGGGTGCTGGCCTTCGTCCTGCACCACCTCGGGGCGGCCGACGCCGAGGTGACCGGACCCCCGGTCGACGCGCCGCAGGGGTCGGCGGCGGGCTGATGCGCATCGTCGCGGGGCTCGCCAAGGGGCGGCGGCTCGCGGCCCCGCCGGGCGATGCCGTCCGGCCCACCGCCGACCGGGTCCGCGAGGCGCTGTTCTCCTCCCTGCAGCCCCGGCTCCTCGGCGCGCACGTGCTCGACCTGTACGCGGGGTCGGGGGCGCTCGGGCTGGAGGCGGCCTCCCGTGGTGCGGCCCGGGTCGTGCTGGTCGAGCGGGACCGCCGCGTGCTGGAGGTGCTGCGCAGCAACGTGGCGGCGGTCGGCCTCGCGGGCGTGGAGGTGGTGGCGGGCGAGGTCGCGGCGGTGCTCGCAGGGCGGGGCACGCCGAAGCTGACCGCTGCGCCCTTCGACCTCGTGCTGGCCGACCCCCCCTACGCCACCCCGGCCGCGGAGGTCGAGGCGGTGCTGGCCGCTCTGGTCGGCCACCTCGCCGCCGGCGCCGAGGTGGTGCTCGAGCGTGACCGGCACGCTGCGGCGCCGCGCTGGCCGGACGGCTTCGAGGTGCGCGCGCCGCGACGCTACGGCGCCACCGTCCTGCACCGCGCGCGCCGCCTCACCTAAGCCTGGATTCACCGAAGTGAGCGGTGGGGGTTGAGCTGAAAGTGCCTCCGTAGCAG
>JBKHDS010000351.1:0-2737 GCA_046541215.1 Nitriliruptoraceae bacterium | reverse complement strand
GAGCTCCGTGCCGCCCGCCAGGCCGTCGCCGAGGAGCAGGACCGCCTGGAGGCGGCACGACGCGCCGAGCGCGCCGCCCAGGCGACGAGAGCGAGCGCCTCCTCGGGTTCCGGTTCGGGTAGCAGCTCCAGCTCGGGCAGCTCGACCGCGCCGGCGCCCCCGCCGGCAGCGGCGCCCGCGACCCGTCGCTCCGCGGACGTCGCGGTGGCGACCGCGCTGGCCCAGGTGGGCAAGCCCTACCGCTGGGGTGCGACCGGCCCGGGTTCCTACGACTGCTCCGGGCTGACCTCCTCGGCCTGGCGGGCGGCGGGCGTGTCGATCCCGCGCACCTCCCGAGGCCAGTTCGCGGGGCTGACACGCGTCTCCCGGGCCCAGTTGCAGCCGGGCGATCTGCTCTTCGAGTACTCGCCGGTCAGCCACGTCGCGATGTACATCGGGAACAACTCCATCGTCGAGGCGAGCCGCCCCGGCGTCCCGGTCCGGGTCACCTCGATGTCGGGTCGCAGCTGGGTCGGGTACGCCCGTCCCTGACCGCTGGCCCGGGGCGGACGAGCCCGCCTAAGCCACCGCCAGCGGCCTGCTTCAGGAGCGAGGCCGGGCGTGACGTTCGGTCCCGGGTCCGCTGGGCTAGCCTCGACGGATGGACCTGCTGACCCGTCACCGTGCTCCCCTGCTCCTGCTCGCCGCGCTGTTCCTGATCCCGATCGCGACCTCGAGCCTTCGAGGGCTGACCCACGTGCTCACCTGTGCCGAGGAGGTGGGGGCCGCGATCTCGATCAGTCCGGCGCTCGAGCCCGGCGAGCCCCCGACGCTGCTCAGCTCCCAGACGCTCGTGGCCGGCGAGGACCCGCTCATCTGCGAGGCGCTCGCGGTGGAGCTGTCGATCGGGACCTTCGACGAGCTCAGCGGCGACACCGAGCTGCAGGTCGACGTCGCCAACCGCTCCGAGCTCGACTGGCGTGGCACGATCGAGCTCTCGATCGCCGGTACCCGCGTGCCGCTCGCGGTCGGCAGGATCGCCGCCGGGGAGACGGTCAGCTCCCGCCCGATGATCCGGGCGACCGACGAGCAGGTCGAGATCGAGGGTCAGCTGCTGATCGGCCCGTGAGCCGACGCCGAGCTCAGTCCACGAGCTGGGCCACCCGCGCACGCAACGCCGCGACCGGCTCGTCCTCGCCGGGGACGGTGTAGCTGCGCACCTGAAGGTCCTCCTCGCTGACCGCGACCCCTTGCTCGGTGAGCAGCCCCGCGACGGCGTGCCGGAAGCGCCCGGCGAGCACCGCGGCACCCTCCGCGGGGGTCTCCGGCAGGAGCAGCACGAGCTCGAGCCGCTCCCCCGCCCGCAGGAACGCCGCCCGATCGACCACCCGGATCGAGGCCTGCACCTGGTCCCCGAGCCGCCGCAACGCACGTCGACGGGCGCGGCCGGACAGCTCGGCGATGGGTGCTGCTGGCAGGTCGAGGACGATCACCGAGAACAGGGTCTGGTACCGCTCCGCGCGGCGCCGCTCCAGCTCGATGCCGTCCACGAGGAAGCGAGCGTTGAACAGCCCGGTGTCGTCGTCGACCTGGTCGTACAGGTCGAGCTTGGACAGCGACCGCTGCAGCCGCGCGACCGCGAACCCGCCGAGCACCCCGAAGGCGAGGTAGCCGACGCTGCGGCCGAGGACCAGCCCGGCGGTGCCGTCCCACCCCACGCTCTCGATCGCCGGCCAGCGCAGCGCCACGTAGATGCCGGAAGCTGCCAGCCCACCGAGGACGCCACCCACCAGGTGCCAGCGCACCAGCGCCAGGAACAGGGGGACGAACAGCAGGGTGGCTGCCACCTCGACGGGGTCGACGCGCCGCACCCACAGGATGCCGCTCAGCACCAGCAGCACCGCGAGGCCCGCGACCGCGACCAGGACCCGGACCTTCGCGGGGTCGTCCTGCCACCGTCCGGCCATGGCATCCTCGCTCACCTCGCCTTGCAGCCGTCGGTCGACGACCGTCGCGCGGAGCTCTCCGCAGGTCCCGACGAGGGTAGTTGGCGTGGCCCGGGACCTCGCGCACCCCTACCGTCGTGATCACGCCCTCGGACAGATCCAAGGAGGCTGCGTGGACGCGCTGGAGCTGGTGCATCAGGTCGTCATCGCCGTCGAGGTGGTGGCGGTCGCCATCCTCGCAGTGGGGGTCGCCATCGTGCTCGTCCGCGGCGGGATCCACCTGGCTGGGAAGCGACCCTGGACGCAGGTGTACGAGGACCTCAGGGTGGGGATCGGACGGGCGCTCCTGCTCGGTCTGGAGGTCCTCATCGCCGCCGACATCATCGCGACCGTCGTGCTGGAGTTGACGGTCGCGAACGTGGTAGCGCTCGGCTTGATCGTGCTGATCCGGACCTTCCTGACCTGGTCCATCCAGCTTGAGACGACCGGCTACTGGCCGTGGCAGCAGACCGAGACCGACCGGCGGACGAGCTGAGCCTCACCGGTGGGTGGGTGGACCCGCACCACCCCGCCTCAGGAACGTGCGAGCGCCTCCAGGACGGCTCTCAGTTCCGCGACGGCCGCCGCCTCGCGCTCGTAGGGGACCAGCAGCTCACGGTCGACGACGCCCGCCACGGCCTCGCGCTGCTCGCGACGAGCCCGCCGTCGCAGCCGACAGGAGGAGGACCACAGCATCAGCCGGGTCAGCCCACCGAGCAGGACCCGCGCGGCGAGCCCACCGAGCAGCAGCCCGGCGGGCCAGGTGAGCACGT
>JBKHDS010000350.1:0-2776 GCA_046541215.1 Nitriliruptoraceae bacterium | reverse complement strand
GAAGCGGCCAACGCCCGTCGCGGCCGAGCCGATGAGGTGCTGTATGGCGCGGCGCTGCGGGACTTCGTCGCGGATGCGCGGGTCCTCACCGACGACCACGCGCCGGTGGACCAGCTCCTGACCCCCCGGCCGGTCGCCTGATCCTCCCCCACCCGCGCGGAGCCGGTGCGATACTGACGGGTGCAGGGGCACGAACCCGTGCGGGCCGCGTTCGGTCACGCCCGGCAGGCTGGAGGCAGCGTGGTCACGGCCAGACATGAGGACGACGTCACCGCTCCGCTCAGCTCGCGTGCACCGCGGGTCGTGATCATCGGTGCCGGGTACGCCGGCGCGCACGCGGCAGCGGCCGCCGCCCGCAGCGGCGACGTCGAGGTGACGATCATCGACCAGGACGGCCGGCACGGCTTCCTGCCGCGGCTCGCCGGGGTGGCCGCGGGTCGCCTGCGCGCGAGCGCGGCGCGGGCCCCGGTCAGTGAGCTGCTCGTCGCACCGGTCGAGGTCGTGCCCGGCCGGGCTGTCCGGCTCGATGACGAGGCCGGGCAGGTCACCCTCGCGGACGCCACCACCGTCACCGCGGACGCGATCGTCGTCACGGTCGGGTCCGGGTCGCCGGCGGGCAGCGTGCCGGGCAGCGCACGCTTCTCAGCCACGCTGCACACTCCGGACGACGCGCTGGCGCTCCGTCGAAGGCTGCACCGCACCCGTCGGCTCGTGGTCATCGGTGCCGGGGCGACGGGCGTCCAGCTGGCCGCCGAGGTGGCCGCCTTCCGCCCCGGGATCGAGGTGCATCTGCTGGAGATCGCCGATCGCATCCTGCCCGCCGAGCCACCGCAGCTCGCGCGGGACGCGACCCGCACCCTGCGCCGGGTCGGGGTCCACCTCCACCTCGGTGCTGAGGTCGCGAGGATCGACCAGCGCGGGGCGGTGCTGAGCAGCCGCGATCGCGTCGACGGCACCGTGGTGTGGGCGGGCGGCTGGGTCGCTGACGCCCGGGAGCTGCTGCCCGAGGCGCCGGTACAGGATGGGCGCGTGATCGTCACCGGCGACCTGCGCGTCTCCGGTCTGGAGCGGGTGCTGGCGGCGGGCGACGTCGCCGCACACCGCGACCTCGTCGGGCGGCTGCTGCCGATGTCCGCCCAGATCGCGAGTCAGGCCGGTGCCACCGCCGGCGCGAACGCGGTCGCGCTGGCGACCGGACGGCCGACCCGCCGCGCTCGCCTGGTCGAGCTGGGCCGCATCATCGACCTCGGCGACCGTGGCGTCGGCCGCATCGGCCCTCTCCCGCTCGGGTGGGGCCCGACCGACCGGCTCGTCCCGCTCGTGCACCGTGCCATCGATCTGCGCCACCTGTGGCAGCTCGGAGGGGCGATGGTGGCGCTCGCGCACACGCCCGGCGGCGAGGTCGTCCGGACCAGCCCACCGCGCCCGCCCCTGCACGCCGTGGGGTGAGCCGCCCGGGCGGGAGATCGGGACTACCGTGGAGACCGAACGGCGAGGGAGCCCGGACGTGAGCGCGGACGAGCAGGGACGCGGCGGACCGCTGCACGCCAGCCCGGGAACACCACGGTCGGAGCCGGTCGAGGGCGGGCCGCGGTCGGCGCCCTACCTGGATGTGACCGCGCTCGACCTCGGTGGTGACATCGTGTTCATCACCGATGCCGACGGCACGATCGTGGACGTCAACGACGCCTTCGTCCGGGTCACCGGCTACTCGAAGCGCGAGGCGATCGGGTCCAAGCCGAGCATCCTGTCCTCCGGCTACCAGGACGAACGCTTCTACGCCGACCTGTGGCGCACGATCTCCAGCGGCCAGGTCTGGGAGGGGCAGTTGGTCGATCGGCGTCGGGACGGGGCGCTGAGGACCCACCAGGCGACGATCAGCCCGGTGCAGGACCAGGCGGGACGCATCACCCACTACGTCGCGGTCCAGCGCGATGTCACCACCGAGCTCGGTCGCCAGGGCGCGGTGGGCTCCACGGGCCTGGTCCACACCGATCTGACCGGCCGGTGCGTCTACGCCGATGCCCGCTCGGCGGCGCTGCTCGGCTGTACCTCGAGCGAGCTGCTCGGCACCGGCTTCCTGGCGTGCCTGGAGGCGGCGGACGCGGATGCGCTGCGTGAGGTCATCCAGATGGCCGCGGAGCTCGGCCGGGAGCACCGACTGGACGTCCGCACCCACCGCGGGGCCTGGCTCCACATCGAGGTGGCGCCGCTGCTGGTGGCCTCGGGATCGGTCATCGGCGCGGTCTGCGGCGTGGAGGACGTGGCCGAGCAGGTCTCGGTCCACCGCGAGCTGGCCCGTCGTGACGCCTTCGTCGGCAGCGTCCTCGACGCGCTCGACGACGCGGTCGCGATCATCGACGCGGACGGGACCGTCGCAGCGGTCAACCGGGCGTGGCTCTCGGTATCCGGGCAGCGTCCGGCGGACGCGCTGCTCGCGACCCGGGTGGGTGACGACCTGAAGGCGGCCGTGCGGCGGGCGATCGACGCCGGCGACGACCAGGCGCGGACCTTCGGTGAGGAACTGCACCGGATCCTGTCCGGGATGTCCGGCGAGCGCGAGCAGGGCACCCGGTTCCAGATCACCCCACTTCGGACCGATGACGGTGGCGCGGTGCTGCGCCTGATCGGCTGATCTCAGCGGGCCGCCACCCCAGCGACACCGGTCGTCAGCGGAGCTGTTCGAGGTGGCGGGTGCGCGCTTCGGCGTACCGTTCCCGGACCCCTGGGGTCGCAGCCGCCTCGGACCGCTCGGTCACCCCGGCGCGCTCCCAGC
>JBKHDS010000349.1:0-2788 GCA_046541215.1 Nitriliruptoraceae bacterium | reverse complement strand
ATCTGCGCGGCGGGCCGGTCTCCCGCGGCGGCCTGCGCTGGTCGGACCGTCGGGACGACGTCCGCGACGAGGTCCTCGACCTCGTGAAGGCCCAGGTGCTCAAGAACGCGGTCATCGTGCCCACCGGCGCCAAGGGCGGGTTCGTCCTGACCCGCGAGCCCACCGACCCCGCCGAGCGCGCCGCGGAGGCCCGGCGGCAGTACATCACCTTCGTGCGCGGGCTGCTCGACGTCACCGACGACCTCGACGGCGACCGGGTGGTGCCGCCGCCGCGGGTGGTCCGCCGCGACGGCGACGACCCCTACCTCGTCGTCGCCGCCGACCGCGGCACCGCCACGTTCTCGGACCTGGCCAACGAGGTCGCCGCCCGCTACGGCTTCTGGCTGGACGATGCCTTCGCCTCCGGGGGGCGCCACGGCTACGACCATAAGCGCTACGGGGTGACCGCCCGGGGCGCCTGGGTCGCGGTGACCGCCCACTTCCGGGAGCTCGGGCTGGACGTCCAGCACGATCCGCTGACCGTCGTCGGGATCGGCGACATGTCCGGGGACGTGTTCGGCAACGGCCTGCTGCGCTCCTCCAGCGTCCTGCTGGTCGCCGCCTTCGACCACCGGCACGTGTTCCTCGACCCGACCCCCGACGGGCCCACCAGCTTCGCGGAGCGCCAGCGTCTCTACGACCTGCCCGGCTCCTGCTGGGACGACTACGACCGGTCGCTGCTCAGCCCCGGTGGGATGATCGTGCCGCGCACGGCCAAGCGCGCGGCCGTGACCCCTGAGGTCCGCTCGCTGCTGAGGCTCGGAGAGGAGGTCACCGAGCTCACCCCGGCCGAGCTGATCCTGGCCGTCCTGCGGGCGCCGGTCGACCTGCTGTTCGCGGGGGGCATCGGCACCTACGTCCGCGCGACCTCCGAGCTCGACCGTGACCTCGGGGACCGGGCCAACGCCGAGGTGCGCGTCGAGGCGTCCACGGTGCGCGCCCGGGTCATCGCCGAGGGAGCGAACCTGGCCCTGACCCAGCGCGCCCGCCTGGAGCTCGCCCGCCGGGGCACGCTGCTCAACCAGGACGCCATCGACAACGCGGCCGGGGTCGCGACCTCCGACCTGGAGGTGAACCTGAAGATCCTGCTGCGTCTGGCGGAGGAACGTGGCCTGCTGACCCGAGCCGGACGCAACGAGCTGCTCGAGGAGCTCGCCGAGGAGGTCGTGGACGAGGCCCTCCGGGTGGTGGCGCGCAGCACGGCGGCGATCTCCCGTGAGGTGGTGCGCAGCCCGCAGCGCCTGGAGGCCTACGACCGCCTGATGACCCGGCTGGAGGCCGAGAAGGACCTCGACCGCGCCGGTGAGGCGCTGCCGGGCAGCGAGGAGTTGCGTGCGCGCGCCGAGGCCGGTGCGGGGCTCAGCCGCCCGGAGCTCGCGACGCTGCTGGCCTGGGCCAAACGTGAGCTCAAGGAGGCGATCCTGGCCTCGGACCTCCCGGACTCCCTGCTGTGCGCTCCGGCCCTCGCCCGGTCGCTGCCCGCGGGAGCCGTGGCCCGCTTCGGGGAGCTGCTGCCCGAGCACCGGCTGCGCCGTGAGCTGCTGACCGCCGTGATCACCAACCGGCTCATCGACCGGCTCGGGGTGACGGTCGTCTCCCGGCTCGCGGACGAAGCCGGCACGGACCTCGCGACCGTCGCCGCCGCGCTGCAGGCCGCCATCCACATCGTCGACGCCCAGCACTGGTGGGCCAGGCTGGATGAGCTCCAGGAGGCGCACGACCCGGCACGGCTGCGGGAGCTCGAGCTCCCTGTCGAGGAGCTGGTCGTCACCCTGGCACGGATCCTGCTGACCGACCCCACCGCACCGACACCGCAGGCGGCGACCGGGACGCAACGGCCGATGGCCGAGCGGGTGCTCGCCGGGCTCGGGCAGCTCGGCACCCGCGCGCAGCGCCGAGCGCGCGCGGCGCACGCCCGCTGGCTGGTCGACGACCTCGTCGAACCGGACCTCGCCCACCTGCTCGCCGGAGCCCGCGACCTGACGCTGATCCCCGACGTCGCGGCGGTGCAGGCCTCGCTGCGGACCGGGGTGGACGACCTCGTGGTGGCCGACGTGCTGTTGCAGCTGTCCGAGCGGCTGGGCATCGACCGGCTGGAGGAGGCCCTGCGGCGAGCCGGCGCCGCGGACGGCTGGGCCCGTCGCGAGCGGCTCGGGCTGTCGATGGACCTGCGGCGTGCGCGACGCACCGCAGCGCTGATCACGCTGAGCGCCGCGAGCGCCCCACCTCCCGCCGGCCCCGGCGAGGAGGTCGCCGCGGCGGTGGAACGCTTCCTGGACAGCCGGCGCGCGCACCTTGAGCGGGCCCGCGCCACCATCACCGAGGCCGAGTCGGCTGACGGGTGGGGCCTGGACGCGCTGGGGGTCGCCACGCGCGCGGTGCGCCAGACCGTGGAGCGCCGGGCCGCCCGACCGAGCTGAGACGCCGCGGGCGACCGTCAGCCCCGGCGGGCCAGGGGGTTGAAGGGCGCACCGACGGTCCGGCTGGTCGCGAGCTCCAGCACCGCGACCTCGAGGACCAACCCGTCCGGCAGCTCGGAGCCCTTCAGGTCGAGGTCGAGCCGGGCGAGACGGTCGTGGGCCCAGGCGAGCTCCCCGGGCCCGAAGGCGCGGGACTGGGCCACGACCCGGTCGTAGCCGCGGCCGGGACGCATGCCGACCTCCTTCGGGGTCGCACCGGAGCGGACCCGGAGCAGCTGCCGCAGCCGGAAGGCGATCGCCCCGGTGATCGCAAGCGGGGCGTCGCCCGA
>JBKHDS010000348.1:0-2812 GCA_046541215.1 Nitriliruptoraceae bacterium | reverse complement strand
GATCTGAGGCGAGCGGAACGCCGTCCGCATCGCGTCCACGTCATCGAAGTCCAGCTCCGAGCAGCAGTCGAACGTGGGTGGGGTCGTGCCCGCGGTACGCGGGAGCCGATGGTTCTGCACGTAGGCCCGCGGCCCCGGCAACGCCAGCCCGTAGGCTGCGTGGACCCCGAACCAGTGCGCACTGAACGCGGGGCGGGAGAGGCTGTCCCTGCGCCGCCCGAGCCAGAAGCGCGTGATCATGCCGGCTCCTCGGTCACGGCTCGGGTCGTCAGGCGACCAGACGGTGACGGACCTCGGCGAGCAGGTCGATCGAGGTCCGCGTGGCGGTGTCGTCCACGAGCGGGTACTTCGATCGGAACATCACGTGGAGGTTGTCGCCGACGATCTCTCGCACCCGCTCGAGGACGGGGGCGATGTCGTCGGGCGTGCCGAGCAGGAGCTCCCCCTTGCGCTGCTCGACCTCCTCCGGGGTCAGCCGGTCCGGGTACCAGTCGGCGTAGTCCGCCGGGTCCAGCCCGTACCAGTCCCCGTACACCCGGCGGGTCATGAGGTAGGCCTCGGCCAGGGTCTCCCATGCGGCGTCACGACCATCCGGGTGGAGGAACCCGCCGACGTTCAAGGAGAAGTTCGGGTTGGCGGTGTCCTTGCCATGCCGTTCGAGGGCCTCGCGGTACAGCCGCACCGCCGAGGCGACCCGGTCGAAGACGTCCCGGTTGCGCCCCTCGCCCTCCTCGTAGGACTCGGAGTCGGTCCCGGCGTCCATGCAGAACCGGTCGCCGAGCCGGGCGCACCGGTCGAGCGCGTTCGGGTGGTGGCCGCCCATCATGACCGGTGGTCCGCCGGGCTGGACGGGCTTGGGGGTCACCTCGATGCCGTGGCGCTGGTAGTACCGGCCCTCGTGCTCGACGGGACCGTCGCCCCAGGCCTGGCGGCAGATCTCGATCAGCTCGACCGTTCGCCCGACGCGCTGCTTGCGGTGGCCGCCGAAGCCCTCGTACTCGATGTCGCGGTAGCCGATCCCGAGCCCGAGCTCGAACCGGCCACCGGAGAGCACGTCGAGGAACGCCGCGTCCTCGGCCATGCGGATCGGGTCGTGCAGGGGTGCGAGGGCGAGCCCGAGCCCGACCTTGATACGCGAGGTCGCCTGGACCATGGCGGCGGCGTAGGGCGCGACCGAGCCGACGAAGCGCGACTCGTGGAAGTGGTGCTCGCTGACCCAGACGCTATCCAGGCCCGCCTGCTCGGCATGGACCACCTGGTCGATGGACTCCCGCAGGGTCTCGCCGTGGTCCAGTCCTGTCCCCGGGTGCCACTCACCGGAGAACACCCCGAGCCCAACCTCGACCGCCATGGTCCGCTCCTGTCGTGACGGCGGCTCCACGCGAACGCGGGCGCCGGTCGGCTGCAGGAGGAGACCCTAGTCGAGGCGCTGAACGAACGCTCGCTCGCACACGTGGAGGATCATCACGGTGTGCTCGCTGGCAGCCAGCCGGCGGGTGAGCTGCGGCTCCGGAACGGGCGTCGTCACGTGGCACCTCCCGGGGTGTGCTGATCCGAGCCGGGCCGGATCCAGTCCTCAGCGGTCCGACGCGAGGTCGAGGTAGGTGCGGAAGAAGTCATCGACCTCGTGCCACATCGCGCGGACGTTGGCTCGACCGGTCACGTAGTAGTGCTCGCCTCGGTAGACGACGTACCGGAAGACCTTGTACTCGCGCTGCATCGCCTCGGCGAACCGCCGACCGGCATCGGAACCGGGGAAGCGACCCTCCCCGTGCACGATCAGCAGCGGCGTCGTCGCGTCCTTGACCTTCAGGATCGAGGAGGCCCGCCGGTAGATCTCCTCGTCCTCCACCGGGTCACCGAGCTCCTTGCGCAGCAACTGCTGGTGCCGGAACTCCTGCTCCTCCATCATGTGCAGGAAGTCGCCGTACCCGGACAGGCTGGCCGCGGCACGGAACACGCCACGGGTGAAGCTCGCGACCCCCATGGACATGATGCCGCCGTAGCTCAGTCCCGTGACGGCGAGGCGGTCCGCATCAACGCTGTCGAGGCCCGCGAGCATCCGGCCGCCAGCGAGGACGTCCTGGAGGTCACCCCCGAGCCAGTCGCGATCGTTGGCTTCCTCGAAGGCCCGGCCGTACCCGGCGCTGCCGCGGATGTTGGGCAGCAGCAGGGTGTAGCCCTGCAGCGTGAGGAACTGCGCGTAGCCGTCGTAGGCCGGGAACCACTGCATCGTCGGCCCGCCGTGGACGACGACCACCCCGGCGCCGTTGGGTGTCACGCCGACCGACTCCGGTCGGTAGAGGAACCCGGGGATCTCGAGCCCGTCGTGGCCGGGGTAGGTCACCCGCTCCGGCATCACGGTCCGCCCCTCGAAGCTGCGCGGCACCGACCGGGTGAGCCGGGTCACCTCGCCGGTGGCGACCTCGACGACGTGCAGGTCGGCAGGGTGGTGCGGCGTCGCCAGGGTGAAGGCGACGAAGCGCCCGTCGGGCGAGAACGCCGGGAAGGCGCACACCCCATCGCCGGGATCGACCAGCGAGCGAGGCGCACCGCCGTCGAGGTCGAGGAGGTGGAGCGAGACCCGCGCGTCCCGGTTGGAGGTGTAGACGAGGCGGCGGCCATCCGGCGAGAACGCCGCCTGGTCCTGGTCGGCCGCGTCCGGTGCGAGCTGCCGGGGCTCGCCGCCCTCGAAGGGCACGGCCCACAGGTTCAGCCAGTCGGAGCGGTAGGAGCGGAACACCACGGTGCCGCCGTCCGGGGACAGCACCGGCGTGCCGAACCAGCGGCCGTACTGGTAGTCGAACCAGCG
>JBKHDS010000347.1:0-2821 GCA_046541215.1 Nitriliruptoraceae bacterium | reverse complement strand
GATGGCCTCTCGATCCGGCTCACGGAGGAGGGGCTGGACCTCGGCGGGGCCGGGGGGCAGGTGGCCGTCCGTGGCGCCTCGGAGGTCCTGTCGCTCGACCCGTTGCTGGTCCGCGGACCGGGCGGGACGCTCCTTCTGGACCGGACGCTGCTGGATGGCTGACCGGCCACCGCCAGCGCCGGCGCCGGTTGCGAGGTCGCGTGGGGCGCCTCACCCGGTCTGCAGTGCCGCGAAGGCCTCGATGCCACCCTCGTAGCGCCGCAGCACCTCCGCCCGCAGCTCCCGGTGGCGGACCTCGGTCAGGTCGGGGTCGCGCGCGAGGATCCCCGCGGCCAGCTCGCGGGTCGCCGCGACCAGGTCCAGGTCCTGCTGGATGCGCGCGAGCTTGAGGTCCGGCAGCCCCGACTGGGCGCGCCCGAACAGCTGACCGGCGCCACGGATGCGCAGGTCCTCCTCGGCCAGCGCGAACCCGTCCGAGGTGGCGGCGACCGCCGCGAGCCGTTCGGCGGCGTCCTCGGCCAGCGGGGCGGACCACCCGGCGAACAGCACGCAGAAGCTGCGCCCCCCGCCCCGGCCGACCCGGCCGCGGAGCTGGTGGAGCTGGCTGATCCCGAACCGCTCCGCGTCCTCGATGATCATCACGGTCGCCTCGGGCACGTCCACCCCGACCTCGATCACCGTGGTCGCCACCAGGACCTGCGCGGCCCCGGTACGGAAGGCGGTCATCGCCGCCTCCTTGTCCGCCGCGCGCAGACGCCCGTGGACGAGCGCCACCTCGAGGTCAGCGAACACCTCGGTGGCGAGGCGCTCGTGCTCCTGGACCGCGCCCTTGCCGGGCATCGCGTCGCTCTCCTCGACGAAGGGGCACACGACGTAGGCCCGCCGGCCCGCCGCCACCTCGGCGCGCACGAAGGCCTCCAGCCGGGTGCGACGCGCCGCCTGGTCCGGGGTGATGAGCTGGGTCACCACCGGCTCCCGACCCGGCGGGAGCTCGTCGAGCACCGTCACATCGAGGTCGCCGTACAGGGTCAGCGCGAGGGAGCGCGGGATCGGGGTGGCGGTCATGACCAGCACGTCGGGGACGGTCGCGCTCGCGGTGGCGCCCTCGGCAGCAGCCGCCGCGGCCGGCGGGGACGCGCTCGCCTTCTCCTTGAGCTGGACCCGCTGGGACACCCCGAAGCGGTGCTGCTCGTCGATCACGACCACCCCGAGGTCCGCGAACCGCACCCCCTCCTCGAGCAGCGCGTGGGTCCCGACCACCAGATCCAGCTCGCCCGTCAGCAGCTCCGACAGGATCCGGCGCCGCTCGGAGGTCGGGGTCGAGGAGGTGAGCCCCGCGACCCGCAGCCCGTCGAGCACGTTGACCCCGAGCGGGGCGAGCAGGTCGGTGAGCGTGCGCAGGTGCTGCTCGGCCAGTACCTCGGTGGGGACCATCAGCGCCGCCTGCCGGCCGCGGTCGACCGCGGCGAGCATGGTCCACACGGCGACGACCGTCTTGCCCGAGCCCACGTCCCCCTGCAGCAGCCGGTGCATCGGCCGGGGACCGCCGAGGTCCCGGGCCAGCGTCGCCATCGCGCGCTGCTGGGCACCGGTCGGTGGGAAGGGCAGCGCCGCCAGGAAGCGCGCCGCCCAGCCCTCGGCGAGCGGCGCGTTGTCCAACCCGACCGTGTCGGCCTCGAGCCGCCGGCGGCGCCACTGCAGCCCGAGCTGGAGGCTGAACAGCTCGTCGAAGGCGAGCCGCCGTCGGGCGGCGCGCCGGTCGGCGTGGGAGGCCGGGGCGTGGATCGCGCGCACCGCCCGGTCCAGGGTGGGCAGCTGCTGGGCCGACCGGATCGCCTCCGGCAACCAGTCCTGCAGGGGCGGCAGGGCCTCCAGGGCCGCCTCGACGAGCTCGTTGAGCTTGAAGCTCGAGAGCGCGTCGGTGGCCGGGTAGACCGCCAGGAGCCGCTGGTGGTCGAGCCGCGCGGCGGCGTCGGCGGTGTCCAGACCGCTGCCGATGCGTCCGAGCACCTGCACGTCGGGACTGGCGAGCTGGACCTGGCCGCGGAACCGTTTCACGGTGCCGGAGAAGGCCGCGACCGACCCGACCGGCAGGGCGCCCGGTCGCCAGCGCTGGTTGAAGAAGGTGGCGGTGAAGCCTGCCCCACTGGCCTGGCGCACCTCCGCCTCGGCCAGATCCAGGGGCCGGGAGCGCTTGCCGCGGGCGGGGACCCGCCGGGTCGACCAGGCCACCACCTCGCCGAGCAGCGTCGCGGGGTCGCCCTCACGGACCTCGCTGAGGTCCAGCACCTCCCCGGCGTCGTGGTAGCGCCGGGGGTAGTGCTCGAGCAGGTCCCGGACCGTACGGATCGAGAAGGCGTCGGCGAGCCGACGCGCCAGCACCGGCCCGACCCCGGGCAGCGCGGTCACGGGATCGTCGAGGTGGAGGCTCACTCGACACCGAGCCAGTAGCGGGCGGGGGCGACACCGGCATCCAGCTCCTCGAGCTCGGCGCCGGGCGACACGCGACGCACGAGCTCCACCGCGGCACGGCGTTCGGCGACGTCCGTGGCCGCACCGTGCAGGAGCGTCACCACCTCGGCGTCGGCGGTGCGCAGGGCCGTGCACAGCGCCTCCAGGGCCGCGAGCGGGTGGTCCGCGACACCGACGAGCTCGCCCTCGGCTACGGCCAGGGGCTGGCCGGCACGCACCGCCCCCCGCGGGGTCGCCGCGTCCCGCACGGCGGCGACCACCTCGCCCGCGCGGACGGCCCCCGCAGCGGCCAGGACCTCCTCGGTGACCAGCCCGGAGTCGGCGTCGGGCTCGAGCACCGCGAGGCCGG
>JBKHDS010000346.1:0-2821 GCA_046541215.1 Nitriliruptoraceae bacterium | reverse complement strand
CCGCGTGGCCGCTGGCGGCGGTGCCACTCCCGACCGCAGCGACGGTCGGGATCCTGGCCGCGGCACTCCCCGCCTGGGTCACCCCCCGACCGCCGCTGACCACCGCACCACCCCTCCGGCACGACCGCGCCGGCCGCGTCGGGTCCGGTCCGGGAGGGGGACGCGCGGCAGCGACCCCGGGCGCGGCGACCCCCCCGGCCTCCTCGCCGGAGGTGGCGGCGTGATCGAGCTGTCCCGGGTCGGGGTGACCTACCACGGCGCGGCCCGACCGACGCTGTGGGGGGTGGACCTCACCATCGACGAGGGTGAGCTGTGCGTGGTGGTGGGGCGGACCGGCTCCGGCAAGTCCACCCTGCTGCGGACCCTGAACGGGCTCGTACCGCACTTCACGGGGGGGACCCTGCACGGCCGGGTGGTCATCGACGGACGTGACACCGCCAGCCACCCGCCCCGCGACCTCGCGGATCTCGTCGGCGTCGTCGGCCAGGACCCGCGTGCCGGGTTCGTCACCGACATCGTCGAGGAGGAGCTCGCCTACGGCATGGAGTCCCTCGGGCTCGCCCCGGACGTCATGCGCCGCCGGGTGGAGGAGACCCTCGACCTGCTCGGTCTGGTCGACCTGCGGGCCCGCCCCCTGGACACCCTGTCGGGGGGCGAACGCCAGCGGGTCGCGATCGGGTCGGTCCTGACCGCCCACCCCCGGCTGCTCGTGCTGGACGAGCCGACCTCCGCGCTCGACCCGCCCGCCGCCGAGGAGGTGCTCGCCACCCTCCACCGGCTCGTCCACGACCTCGGCCTGACCGTGGTCCTCGCCGAGCACCGGCTGGAGCGGGTCGTGCCCTTCGCGGACCGGATCGTGCACCTGCCCGGGGACGGGGCCGCGATCGCCGTGGACACCCCGGACCGGGTCATGGCCACCTGCCCGATCGCCCCGCCCATCGTCGAGCTGGGCCGGCTCGCCGGCTGGGTCCCGCTGCCGCTGACGATCCGCGACGCGCGCCGCCGCGCCCGCGAGCTGCGTGACCAGCTCACGGACCTGCCCCCACCGGTCACGCGCGCCGCCGAGCTGAGCCCGTCGCGACCGCCCGCGCTCGAGGCCAGCGGCCTGACCGTCACCTACGGGACGACCGTGGCGCTGCGCGGGATCGACGTGACCCTCGACGCCGGGGAGATCGTCGCGCTGATGGGGCGCAACGGCTCCGGCAAGTCCACGCTGCTGCGCACCTGCGCCGGGCTGACCACCGCCGCTGCCGGCACGGTCACCGTCGCCGGCCAGGACCCGGCCGCCCTGGCGCCCGTCGACCTGCTCCGTCACGTCGCCCTCGTCCCCCAGGAACCCGCCGACCTGCTCTACGCCGACACGGTCGCCGCCGAGTGCGCCGCCGCCGATGCCGACACCCGCCGGCCCGCCGGCACCACCGCCGCCCTGCTGGACCGGCTCGTCGGCGGCCTCGATCCGGATCGGCACCCGCGTGACCTGTCGGAAGGGCAGCGCCTCGCCCTCGTCCTCGCGATCCAGCTCGCCGGCGACCCGCCGCTGCTGCTGCTCGACGAACCGACGCGCGGCCTGGACTACCCCGCCAAGCGCCGGCTCGTCTCCCTGCTCCGGCAGCTCGCCGAGCAGGGCCGCACCGTGCTGCTGGCCACCCACGACGTCGAGCTCGCTGCCGCGGTCTCCACCCGCACCCTGCTGCTCGCCGATGGCGAGCTCGTCCTCGACGGCCCCACCCCCGAGGTCGCCGTCAGCTCCCCGGCCTTCGCGCCCCAGGTCGCCAAGATCCTCGCGCCGCTGCCCTACCTCACCGTCGAGCAGGTCGCCACCCGCCTCCAGGCCAGCGCATGACCGCCACCCCGATCGGGCCGCAGCAGCACCGTCCGCGCACGGCGCGGTCCGGCTCCCAGCTGCACCTCAACGCCCGCTCCACCGCCGCGCTGCTGCTGGTCACCGCGGTCGGCCTCCTCGCCTTCGGCTGGCCCCTGCTCGCCCAGCCCGACAGCCTCCTCGCCCGCACGAGCGACACCCCGCTGCTGTTCGCCCTGCTGCTCCCCCTGCTGCTCGCCGTCGTCCTGGCCGAGCTGAGCGCGGGCGGCATGGACGCCAAGACCGTCGCGATGCTCGGCGTGCTCGCCGCCGTCGGCGCGGCGCTGCGCCCGCTCGGGACCGGCATCGCCGGTCTCGAGCCCGTCTTCTTCCTCCTCGTCCTCGCCGGTCGCGCCTACGGCCCGGGCTTCGGGTTCGTGCTCGGCGCCACGACCCTGTTCGCCTCCGCGCTGCTCACCGCCGGGGTCGGCCCGTGGCTGCCCTACCAGATGCTCGGCGCCGCCTGGGTCGGCGCCGGCGCGGGTCTGCTCCCCCGCGCCCGCGGTCGGCGCGAGCTCGCCCTCCTCGCGGGCTACGCCGCGCTGGCCGGGCTCCTCTACGGCCTCGCCCTGAACCTCTCCATCTGGCCCTTCCTCATCGGCGGGAACAGCAGCATCGCCTTCGTCGCCGGTGACGCGATCGTCGCCAACCTCACCCGCTTCGTCGCCTTCACCCTGGCGACCTCCCTGGCCTTCGACATCCCCCGCGCGATCGTCACCGCCACCCTCGTGGTGGTGACCGGCCGCCCCCTCCTGCGCGCGCTGCGGCGCGCCGGCCGACGCGCCGCCTTCGACACCCCCGTCAGCTTCGAGCCGCGCTGACCGCCGCGACGGCACACGCTCCGAGGTGGTCGACGCCGCCGGCCATCGCGGCCAGCGACGCGACCTCGAGGTGCCCCGCGAGCGCCGCGGTGGCCCACCGCTCGGCCACCACCAGCGGGTGGCCGGGGTCGCCGGGCCA
>JBKHDS010000345.1:0-2830 GCA_046541215.1 Nitriliruptoraceae bacterium | reverse complement strand
CCTCATGGCACGCAAGGCCGAGGAGTACGGCTCCCACGACAAGACCTTCGAGATGGCCGCCGCAGGCACCGTGCGGGTGGTGGCCGAGGACGGGACCGTCCTGCTCGAGCACCCGGTCGAGGAGGGCGACCTCTGGCGCGCCTGCCAGACCAAGGACGACGCGGTGCGTGACTGGGTCCACCTCGCGGTCCGTCGCGCCCGGGCGACCGGCGCGCCCGCGGTGTTCTGGCTGGACGAGACCCGTGCGCACGATGCTCAGGTGCTGCGCAAGGTCCGCGAGGAGCTCGCCGGTGTGGACACCACCGACCTCCAGATCGAGGTGATGGACGTGGCCAGCGCCACCCGGTTCACCCTCGAGCGGGTCAAGGCCGGGCAGGACACGATCTCGGTGACCGGCAACGTGCTGCGCGACTACCTCACCGACCTGTTCCCCATCCTGGAGGTCGGGACCAGCGCGAAGATGCTGTCGATCGTGCCGCTGATGGCCGGTGGTGGGCTCTTCGAGACCGGCGCCGGTGGGTCCGCTCCCAAGCACGTGCAGCAGCTGCTGAAGGAGAACCACCTGCGCTGGGACTCGCTCGGGGAGTTCCTCGCGCTCACGGCCTCCTTCGAGCACCTCGCCGACCGGTTCGACAACGACCGCGCACGGCTGCTCGGCCGGACGCTCGACACCGCGGTGGGCCGGGTGCTCGAGGAAGGCCGCTCACCCTCGCGGGTCGTGCCGGAGCTCGACAACCGCGGCAGCCACTTCTACCTCGCGTGGTACTGGGCCGAGGCCCTTGCGGCGCAGGTCGAGGACGCCGAGGCCGCGGCCATCTTCGCCCCGCTGGCCGCTGAGCTCGCCGCGCACGAGGCGACCATCGTCGCGGAGCTCACCGCCGTCCAGGGCCGGCCGGTCGACGTCGGCGGCTACTACTGGCCGGACCGGGCCAAGGCCGCGGAGGTGATGCGTCCGAGCGCGACCTTCAACGCCGCCCTGGAGCGGCTCGTCACCGCGACGACCGGCTGACCGCCGGCCGCCCTCTGGCTTGGGGACCACCCGGCACCTGGAGCGACCACGACCGTCCCCAACCGCGCGGCCGCCCAACCCGTAGGCTGCGGGCGAGAGGGTCGAGGAGACAGCATGGCTGCCGGGGCACCGCCCGCCTACGCCTGGGACTGGCTCGCCCGCCAACGTCTGGTCTGGCGCGAGGCGCGATCGCGGCTGGCGGCCTCACCCGACCCCGTCGGTGCGCGCTACGCCGCGGTCCAGGACCGGGGCGAGGTCCTCACACGGCTGCGCGCCGACTACCTCGTCTCGCCCGAGGTTCGCGACAGCCTGCACGGGGCCATCGCCGAGGTAGCGTTCCTCGGCCGGACCGGGCTCCCCTTCGCGCAGGTCGGGTTCCGCGCCGCGCCGCGTGGGCTGCGGTGGTGGTGGAGCGCCATCACCGGCGAGGTCCTGGAGCGGCCCCCACGATCGCCGACGGCGGCCGAGCTGTCCGCGCAGCCGCAGCAGCTCACCCTCCCCGAGCTCGCCGAGCTCGACCCGCAGCCCGCCCTCGACGACGTCGCCGAGGGCTACGGCGACCGCCCCCACTGACCCGGCAGGAGGCCCGGGCCAGTGCACCGGTCCGGGTCGGCCGGGACCACCACACCCCGCCGAGCGAGCACCCGGCCGCGCGTCAGGCCAGCCAGCCGCCCGAGCGGCACCGAAGCGCCCACATGGACCTCGAGACGCAGCCGACCTCCGCCCGGGGCGAACTCCTGCGCCCTACCGCACCCGGCGAGCGCCAGCCGGGCGTGCCGATCGCCCGGGCGGCCATCCGACGGGTGCTCACGCGGCTGTTCGGACCGCCGCCCTTCGACCCGGACGCCGATCCCGGCGACCCGGGCCTGACCGGCCCCGGCTCCGCATCCTGGATCGTGATCGGCGAGCCGGCCGCCATCGCCGGTGGGTTGCGGGGACTGCTCGTCCAGCTCGCCCACCCGCTCGCGATGGCCGGGGTCCACGACCACTCGGCGTTCCGCACCGACCCGCTCGGTCGGCTGCAGCGGACCTCCGCGTACGTGACGACCTCCACCTTCGGTTCCACCCGTGAGGCGCTGCAGGTCGCCCGCCGCGTCCGTGCCGTCCACCCCCGCGTGCAGGGCACCGCGCCCGACGGTCGGCCGTACCGGGCGGACGACCCGCGCCTGTTGACCTGGGTGTCGATCGCGCTCACCTCCTCCTTCCTCGCGGCCCACCGGCTGTGGGCACCGACGCGTCTCACGCCGGAGGAGGAGGACGCCTTCGTGCGTCAGCAGTCGCGCATCAGCGCCCTGCTCGACCCGCGCGTCGACCTGCGCGAGCCCGAGCGCGACCCGGCGGCGCAGCAGGAGCTGCGCGACGGCGAGCTGCCGCTGAGGATGCTCGACGATGGCACCCTGCCGAGCAGCGTGGCTGCCCTGGAGACGGTCCTGGACGGGTTCAGGCACGAGCTCGGGATCACGAGCCAGGGACGGGAGGCGCTCGCGTTCCTGCGCCGGCCGCCGATCCCCCGCGCAGCCCGCGGCGGCTACCACTCACTGTTGACCGGCGCGCTCGGCGCGCTCGACGTGGGGCTCCAGGACGCGCTCGAGCTCGGCTGGTCCCCGCGCCGCTCGCGGCTCGCCACCGCGCAGGCCGGCGTGACCCTGACCGCGATGCGGACCCTGGTGGGGACCTCCCCCTCGCTGCGGGCTGCGCGCGCCCGCGCCGGCGGCTGAGGTCCGGGATCCGACCGGACCCTGGCCCTGCGTGAGCCCTGGACCGGCAGCGGGCGGGCTAGCGTGGGGGCACCCGTGCCCAGGAGCGCCAGACGTGTCGGAC
>JBKHDS010000344.1:0-2842 GCA_046541215.1 Nitriliruptoraceae bacterium | reverse complement strand
TCAAGGGCGTGACCGTCCGGGTGGTCGGCTCAGCCGGTGGGGTCGTCGAGGTGGGCGGTGAGCATGGCGGGCCCGCCCGGGGCGTCCACCAGGCGCCGCAGCGTGGCGCTGGTGAGCAGCGGCGTGTCACCCGGCAGCACGAGCACCCGCTCGATGCCCGGATCGAGCGCCGGCAGCGCGACCTGGACCGCGTGGCCGGTCCCGAGCTGCTCGTGCTGCACGACCGTGGTCACACGCGGCAGCGCGAGGGCCTCGACCTCGGCGCGGACGTCCTCGGCCTGGTGCCCGATGACCACGATCACCTGCGCGAGGTCGAGCGGCCGGACCGCTTCCAGCACGTGACCCAGCAGGCTCCTACCGGCGGCACGGTGCCGGACCTTGGCGGTCTCGGAGCGGAAACGGGTGCCCTTGCCGGCGGCCAGGATGACGACAGCGACATCGGACATGGTGGCTCCTGCGGGCTCGGGGGAGGGGGGACGCACCGCCCCCGACGCTAGCCACCGGTCGCACGCCGGTCAGGCACCCACCTCCGACCTTCGACGGCCGACCTTCGACGGTCGACCGAGGGCCGCTGCGGTCCCCGGCGGCGCGGCCGGGGACCTCGGTCCCTTGTGGCGGGCGGCAGCGCTGAGCCACCATGAAGACCCGGACGGAGGCAGCGTCATGACCACGGACCGGACCACCAGCCCTGCTGGCAGCATCTTCGTGGGTGTCGACCTGTCCGACTGCTCACGGCTGGCGCTGCGCTGGGCAGCCGGCGCCGCCCGCGCCCTGGAGCGGCCGCTGAGGGTCGTGCAGGCATGGCACTACCCGACCGACACCGCGGTGCGGCTCGGGACGGTGAACCTCCCCGACCCGGTGCACGCCGACGCGATCCTGCTCACGCACCTGACCGAGCTGGTCACCGAGGAGCTGGGTGACCACCACGAGCTCGACGTGGACCTCGACGTCGTGCGCGGACCGACGGCCGAAGCGCTGCTGCACCTCGCCGACGAGCACGCCTCGATGATCGTGGTCGGCTCCCGCGGCCTCGGCGGCTTCCGTGGGCTCCTGCTGGGGTCGGTCAGCCGGCAGCTGTGCGAGCACGCCCCCTGCCCGGTCACGGTGGTGCGCAACCTCCCGGCCGACCGGCCGGTCCGGCTCGACACGATCGTGGTCGGGGTGGACGGCTCCCCGGACGCGCACCGGGCGCTGTGCGTCGCCGCCGACCTCGCCGTGCGCTCCCACGCTCGCATCATCGCGGTGCACGCCGCCTCCGGTGACGCCCTGACGGACGCCTCCGTGGCACCGCTGACCATCGACCGGCGCAACCTGCCGGACCTGCTCGAGGGCTGGTGCGAGCCGCTGCACGAGCGCGGACTCGAGGACCACGAGTCCGTGGTCGTGGAAGCCGACCCACGCCGGGCGCTGCTGGAGGTCGCCGAGGAGCGGGACGCGGACCTGGTGGTCGTGGGCTCACGCGGGCTCGGGCCGATCTCGCGGCTCCTGCTCGGCAGCGTCTCGAGCTCCGTCCTCCAGCACAGCCCGACCCCGGTCACGGTCGTCCCGCACCGCCGGTGAGGGGCAGCGCTCAGACGGGAACCGGCGCCCCGGAGGTGTCGAGCAGCGGTCCGCCGCGGGGCTCGTAGACGCAGTAGGGCTCCTCGGCGAGGTGGTCACCGGTCACCGCGAAGGCACGGGAACGGGACCCGCCGCACACCGAGCGGTACTCGCACCGACCGCACCGACCGGTCAGCAGCGCGGGGTCCCGCAACTGCTGCAGCAGCGGCGCCTCGCGGTACAGCTCCGCCAGGGACCGCTCCCGCACCGAGCCGACCGGCACGGGCAGGAACCCGCTCGGGTGCACGTTGCCGATGTGGTCGATGAAGACGAACCCGCGTCCGGCGTTGATGTCCATCGGTGGCCGCGGCACCCGTGTCGGCAGCTCACGCTCCGCACGGATCTCGTCGAGGGCCGTGCGCAGCCGTCGGTAGGTCGGGCCGAGCCCGAAGGCCTCGGCGGCGTCGACCGCTCCGGCGGCGCGCCGCTGCAGCACGACGCGCCGGAAGTGCGGCGCCTCGGTGGTCTTGACAGCGAGGTGGTGGGAGACGTCCACGAGCCAGTGGAGCACGTCCTCGACCTCGGCGGGCGGCAGCGCCTGGAGCGCTTCGCCGCGCCCGGTCGGGACCAGCAGGAACACGCTCCACAGGAAGGCGTCGAGGTCGAGGACCTGCCGGAGCAGGTCGGGGAGCTCGCCGACGTTGCCGTTGGTCACCGTGGTGTTGATCTGCAGCCGCAGGCCGAGGTCGACGATGTCCCGGCAGACCGGCAGGGTCGCGTCGAACACCCCCGCGATGCCGCGGAAGCCGTCGTGGGTCGCCGCGCTGGCACCGTCGAGCGAGATGGAGACGGCCTTGGCGCCGGCCTCGGCGGCGGCGGCGAACGCGGCCCGGGTCGCCTTGGGCGTGACCGAGGGGGCGAGCGACATGCTCAGGCCCGCCCGGTCGCCGTAGGCGAGCAGGTGGTTGAGATCGGGGCGCTCGAAGGGGTCCCCACCGCTGAGCACGACCATGGGGCTCGGGGCGCCGAAGGCCGCCATGTCGTCGAGGAGGCGCTCGCCCTCCTCGGTGCTGAGCTGGAGCGGGTGCGGCTGGTCCTGGGAGTCCGCCCGGCAGTGCTGGCACACCAACTGGCAGGCCCGGGTCGTCTCCCAGATGACCAGGAAGGGCCGCTCGTGGACGTCGTGCCGGATGCGGCGGATCGCGGTGCGGCCGTGGGGGTGGGGGCTCACGAGCGGGGCTCCTCGGTCAGGTGGGTGAGCAGGCGGTCGACGGCACCCGCCGCCGACCGCAGACAGGAGGAC
>JBKHDS010000343.1:0-2844 GCA_046541215.1 Nitriliruptoraceae bacterium | reverse complement strand
GCGAGCGCGACTGAGCACCGCACGTCGCACCGCACCGTGGTGGGCGGCCTTCGGGCCGCCCACCGGTGCGTCGAGCCCGTGCGGCCCGCAGGCCCCCGCCTGGTGGGGCCGGAGGTGACCGGGAGCCGTACGCTGCGCGCAGCCCCGCCACGCCCAGCCTGTGAGGCGCCCGTGTCCGAGCAGCACACCCGGCTGACCAGCGGGGTCCGGGTCGTCTCCGAGGCCATGCCCTCGGTCCGCTCGGTCGCGCTGGGACTGTGGTTCGCGGTCGGCTCGCGCGACGAGCACCCCGCCGAGGCGGGGTGCTCCCACTTCCTCGAGCACCTCCTCTTCAAGGGCACCGGGCGACGCTCCGCCCGCGACATCGCCGAGGCGTTCGACGCGGTCGGTGGGGAGCTGAACGCCTTCACCGACAAGGAGGTGACCTGCTTCCACGCCCGGGTCCGCGACACCGATCTCGCGCTCGCCCTCGACGTGCTGGCCGACATGGTCACCGACGCGCGCAACCGGCCCGAGGACGTCGAAGCGGAGCGGCAGGTCGTCCTCGCCGAGCTGGACGCGCTCCAGGACGCCCCCGACGAGCTCGTGCACACCGAGTTCGCACACGCCGTCCTCGGCGAGCACCCGCTGGCCGCCGAGACGCTCGGGTCGCCCACCTCGATCCGGTCGCTGGACCGCGACACGATCCACGCCTACTACCTCGACCGCTACCGGCCCGAGCAGCTGGTGGTCGCGGCGGCCGGCAACGTCCACCACGAGCAGTTGGTCGCGCTGGTGGAGGAGCTGGTCGGTGACCTCACACGGCCGGGGAGCGGCCCGGACGGGCGCACGCCGGCGGCTGCCTACGCCCGTGGTCAGGTCCGTATCCGCCACCGCCCGAGCGAGCAGGCGCACGTGGTGCTCGGCGGCGGCGGGCTCGACCACCACGACGAGGACCGTTTCGCGCTGAAGGTGCTGGACACCGTGCTCGGCGGGGGGATGTCCTCGCGGCTGTTCCAGGGCATCCGGGAGGACCGTGGGCTGGCCTACAGCACCTACAGCTACGCCGCGTCCTACACCGACGCCGGTCTCGTCGGTGCCTACGTCGGGACCGCGCCCCGCCACGTCGAGCAGGTCCTCACCCTGCTGCACACCGAGCTCACCCGGCTCGCCGAGGACGTCACGCCCGCCGAGGTCGAGCGCGCCAAGGGCATGTTGACGGGCAGCATCGTGCTCGGGCTGGAGGACCCGGCCTCCCGCATGGCCCGGCTCGGCCGACGTCTGGTGACCGGCGCGCCCGCCATCGGCGTCGACGAGGCGCTCGCCCGCATCGAGGCGGTCGGGGTCGGCGCGGTGCGGGCCGTCGCCGCGCGGCTGCACGCCGGCCCGCACGACCTCGCCGTGGTCGGCCCCTTCGATGAGGACGCGGGCGAGCGCCTCGCCTCAGCGATCGTCTGATGCCGTCGGTCACCGGCTGGCAGGAGGTCGCCGACCGCATCTGGGTGCGGCGCTACGACCCCTTCGACGTGAACGTGACGGTGGTGGCCGGCGACCACGAGGTGCTGCTCGTCGACACCCGCACCTCGCTGTACGAGGCTGCGGAGGTGCGCCGCCACCTCGCGGCGCTGCCCTGCGGGCCACCGACCGCGGTGGTGCTGACCCACGCCCACCTCGACCACAGCCTCGGGGCCGGAGCGTTCCCGGGACTGCCGCTGTACGCGAGCCGCGGGTGCCGCGAGACCCTCGCCCGGCACGGTGTGGCCGAGCGCGAGCGGTGGCTCGGGTGGATCGCGGAGGAGCAGCGGCCGCACCTTCGCGCGAGCCCCATCCCGGTCCCGGACCACCTCATCGAGAGCTCGCACCGCCTCGACCTCGGCGATCGCGACGTCGACCTGCTGCTGCTCGGCCAGGGCCACACCGACCACGATCTCGTGCTGCACGTCCCCGACGCGGACACCGTCCTCGCCGGTGACCTCGTCGAGGTCGGCGCCCCGCCGGCCTTCGAGGACGCCCACCCCTTCGAGTGGGCGGCCACGCTCGCACGTCTCGAGTCGCTCGACCCCGAGGTGGTCGTCCCCGGTCACGGCGCACCGGCGGACCGGCGGCTGCTGTCCATCCGCCGCCAGCAGCACGCCCACCTCGCGGCGTTGTGCCGGGAGACCGTCGGTGGGAGCCGCTCGCTCGCGAGCGCGCTGGTCCTCTCGCCCTTCCCCGAGCCGACGACGCGGACCGCGCTCAGCCGGGCAGCAGCCACGGCCGCCGGGGGCCCCTACGCTGGAAGCTGACGGCGGACAGCGAGGTCGGTGTGCGGATCGGGATCGTCGGTGCGGCCGGGCGCATGGGTGCGGAGGTCTGCCGCGCCGTCGCCGCGGCGGAGGACCTCACCCTCGTCGCGGCCGTCGACCCCGGTGCCGCCGGCCGGTCGCTGTCGGAGGTCGCCAGGCTCGATGGGCCGGAGGGCGACCTGGTCATCGCCGAGCACCTCGACGCCCTCGCCGACGCGGACGTCGAGGTGGCGGTCGAGTTCACCGGCCCGGCGAGCGTCGGGGAGAACCTCCTCTGGCTGCTCGAGCACGGCATCCACGCCGTCGTCGGGGCCACGGGCATCAGCGACGCGCAGCTGTCCCGGGCCCGCGAGCTCGCGGCGGGCTCCACCGCCAACGCCTTGGTCGCACCCAACTTCGCGATCGGGGCGGTCCTGCTCCTGCGTTTCGCCGCTGAGGCAGCCCGCTACCTGCCCCACGTCGAGGTGGTGGAGCTCCACCATGACGGCAAGGTGGACGCCCCCTCCGGCACGGCGCTGCGGACCGCCGAGCTGTTGGCCGAGGCCCGGGGCATGGCCGCCCAGGGCGTGAAGGAACTGGT
>JBKHDS010000342.1:0-2880 GCA_046541215.1 Nitriliruptoraceae bacterium | reverse complement strand
ACCACCCGTGAGCGGCTGCGTGAGCAGGCCGACGAGCTCGAGGTGCTGCTGCGCGATGCGGTCGCTCCGGCGGACGTCATCGATGATCCCACGATCGTCGAGCTCGGGGACGAGGTGGAGGTCGAGTTCGAGGACGGCGAACGCGAGGCGTTCCTCGTCGTCCACCCCGTCGCGGCCGGCATGGACGAGCACCGGACCTCCTCCGACGCCCCGCTGGCCCAGGCCGTGCTCGGCGCCCGCCCGGGCGACACCGTCACGGTCCGCTCCCCGGCGGGCGAGTACACCTGCACGATCGTGCGCCGCGACCGGATCGGGTGACCGCCGCGCCGATGACGACCCACGAGCGCGAGCTGACCGCCCCGGTCGACCTGTGCGCCCCGGACGGCCGCCGGCTCAACCCCGCGGCGCGCGGCTGGGCCCGGCGCCAGGTCCACCGGGCGAACCTGCGGGGCAGCTGGGGCCGGACGAAGCGGTGGGACTACCACGCCATCCTGACCGACGACCTCGCCGTCTCGCTCGTCTACGCCGACGTGGACTACCTCGGCATCGTCGGGGTGTGGTGGGCGCACCTCGGATCGGGCCGCAGCGGGGGGCGGGAGGTGACGGTGCCGCTCGCCCGTGGCATCGCCCTGCCGGAGCGCTACGGCACCGCGCCGCTGACCTTCCGCCACCACCACCTCGGCGTCGAGGTGCTGGACGACGGCGACGGCACGCGGCTGGTGGCGCGCTGGCGCGAACGGGACGGCCGGCTCGGGCGGCTGGACGCGACCGTCCTCGCCCCGCCCGACCACGAGAGCCTCGACGTCGTCATCCCATGGAGCGAGCGGCGGTTCCAGTACACCTCGAAGCACCAGGCCCGCCCCGTGGTCGGCACCTTCGCCGTCGGTGACGAACGTGCCACGCTCGGGGTCGACGGTCAGGACGCCTGGGGGGTGCTGGACATCGGCCGCGGCAGGTGGCCGTACCGGACCCGGTGGTGTTGGGGCTCGGGTACCGGACGGTCCACGGACGGTCACCTCGTCGGGATCCAGGTCGGTGGCCGCTGGACCGACGGCACCGGCGCGACCGAGAACGGCAGCATCGTCGACGGCGAGGTGACCAAGATCGGCACCGAGCTCGTCTGGGCGGAGCGCTGGGAGGACCCGATGGCCCCCTGGCACGTCGCCGCGCCCGACGGGACCCTGGACCTCACCCTCACGCCTCGCTTCGACCGCCACGCCCGCACGGAACTGGTCCTGCTCGGCACCGAGGTCCACCAGGTCTTCGGCCGCTGGTCCGGCCACCTCCCCGGGCCGGACGGCACGCGCATCGAGGTGGACGGGTTGCTCGGGTTCGCGGAGGAGTCCCGGTCACGCTGGTGAGCGGTGCTGGTCCTCCTGCCGGGGACGCCGGGTCCGGACCAGCCGCCGCACGAGCACGCCGGCGGCGGCGGCCGCGAGCAGCCCGAGCACCAGCACGTCGGGGGCGAGCCGGTCCAGGCGCAGCAGCCAGGTCTGGGCGGCGAGGTCCAGCTCGGTCGTGTCGGGCAGGCCAGGCAGGGACAGGTACCCGTCCGAGACCACGAGCCAGGCGCCGATGGCGACGAAGAGCGCCCCGGTGACCAGCGACGTGGTGTGCACCTCGAGCGGACCGAGCTGCAGGGCCCGGCCCCGTAGCCACCCCTTGCGGGACAGCTCGAAGCGCTCCCACAGCCCGGCGAGCAGGAAGAGCGGGGCGGTCATCCCGAGCGCGTAGACCGCCAGCAGCGCGGCGCCGTAGACCGGCCGGCCATCCAGCGCCGCGATGGTGAGCACGGCACCGAGGATCGGCCCGGCGCAGGAGCCGGCGATGCCGTAGACCGCGCCGAGCCCGAACACCGCGAGCGGTGAGGTGCGCCCCTCGACCCGCGCCTGCGCGCGCCCAGCGAGGTTCGGCAGGAACCGGCCGAGCCCGAACGCGGCGGCCAACCCGAGCACGACCAGCAGCCAGCCGGCGGCGACGATGAGCCGCTCCTGGTTCGGCAGCAGCCACCGGCTCGCCACGGCCGCACCGGTGCCGAGCGGGACCATCACGACCGCGAGGCCCGCGTAGAACACCCCCGTGCGCGCGAGCAGCACCCCGGGGCGATCGAAGGCGTAGGCGAAGAAGGACGGCAGTAGCAGGGCGCCGCAGGGACTGAGCAGGGTCAGCACCCCACCGAGGAAGGCCGCGAGGTAGCCGAGCTCGATCACGGCAGCTCGGCACCTGCCTCGACGATGGCGTTCTCGACGAGGTTGACGAACACCTCCAGCGGCTGCGCGCCGACCACCGGCCGGCCCTCGACCAGGAACGCCGGGGTCCCGGTGATGCCGAGGGTCTCGGCGACGAGCGCGTCGCTCTGCACGGCCGCCCGGAGCTCTTCATCGTCCAGAGCGGCGTCGAAGGCCGCGACGTCGAGATCGAGGTCCGCCGCGACCTCGAGGAGGTAGTCCCGTCCGAAGCCGCCGTCTCCGCGCCGCAGGTCGGCGGCGAACATGGCCTCGTGGTAGGCCCAGAACGCGTCCTGCTGGGCGGCGGCCTGGCCTCCGACCGCCGCGAGCAGCGCCTCCTCGCCCTGGAAGGGCAGGTCCCGCCACTCGATGCGCAGCAGCCCGGCCTCCACGTACCGCTCGATGAGCACGGGTTCGGTCTCGCGGGCGAAGACCCCGCAGAAGGGGCAGAAGAAGTCCGCCCACTGGACCATCACCACGGGCGCGTCGGCGTCACCGAGCGCCCGAGGGTCGTCCGGATCGCGCCCGGCGAGGGCCGCGAGCTGCTCGCGGACCTCCTCCTCGGCGAGCTGCTCCTCCTCCCGGGCCTGCTCGGCCCCCGGGTCGGGCTCCACGTCGACGTCGGTCCCCTCGTAGAACCCCTTCAGATCGA
>JBKHDS010000341.1:0-2881 GCA_046541215.1 Nitriliruptoraceae bacterium | reverse complement strand
GGATCGCGGTCCAGGCACCGGTGGCCTCGGTCATCGCCGGCGCCACGCGCCCCGAGCAGGTCCACGCCAACGCCGCGGCGGTCGGCTGGCAGCTCTCCGCCGAGGAGCTCGCCGAGGTGGACCGCATCACCGGGCGGTGAGCGCGGTTCGCACGGTTCTCCCTCCCGCGAGCCGTGGCCGTGACCACCCGCCGTAGCGTCCGCCTCCCTCCGCCGCGTCCGCGACCGTCGCGCACGCCCGCAGCCGCACCCCAGGACGCACCCTGGGCCGCACCCCGAGGAGCCCGACCGTGACCGTCGACCCGTCCACCTGGTCCTTCGACACCCGGCAGATCCACGCCGGCGCCGCGCCCGACCCGACCACCGGCGCCCGCGCGACCCCGGTGTACCAGACGACCTCCTTCGCGCTCGGCGACACCGACCGTGCGGCGCGGCTGTTCGGGCTCGCCGAGCCCGGCAACATCTACACCCGGATCATGAACCCCACCACCGACGTGGTGGAGCAGCGTGTGGCCTCCCTGGAGGGCGGCGTCGCCGCGCTCGCGGTGGCCTCGGGACAGGCGGCGGAGTCGCTCGCGATCCTCAACCTCGCCGAGACCGGCTCGCACGTGGTGTCCTCGGCGTCGTTGTACGGCGGGACCTACAACCTGTTCCGCTACACCCTGCCCAAGCTCGGCATCGAGGTCTCCTTCGTCGAGGACCCGGACGACCTCGACGCCTGGCAGGCCGCGGTGCGCCCGAACACGAAGGCGTTCTACGGTGAGTCGATCGGCAACCCCAAGGTCGACATCCTCGACATCGCCGGCATCGCCGAGGTCGCCCACGCCAACGGGCTCCCGCTGATCGTCGACAACACCGTCGCGACCCCCTACCTCATCCGACCCCTGGAGCACGGTGCCGACCTCGTGGTCCACTCGGCCACGAAGTTCCTCGGCGGCCACGGCACCGCGATCGCCGGCGTCGTGGTCGACGGCGGCCGCTTCGACTTCGGTGCGCACGCCGAGCGCTTCCCCGGACTGACCACCCCCGACCCGTCCTACCACGGGCTGAACTACTGGGAGGCGCTCGGCAACGAGGGAGCCGCCTACGCCATCAAGCTGCGGGTCCAGCTCCTGCGTGACCTCGGCCCCGCGCTCAGCCCCCACAACGCCTTCCTGCTGCTGCAGGGCCTCGAGACGCTCAGCCTGCGCATGGAGCGCCACGTCGCCAACGCTCAGGCCATCGCCGAGTGGCTGGAGGCCCACGAGGAGGTGGAGCAGGTCTGGTACGCGGGGCTGCCCTCGAGCCCCTGGCACGAGCGCGCCAGCCGGTACGCGCCCCAGGGCACCGGCGCGATCGTCTCCTTCGAGCTGCGCGGTGGGGTCGACGCGGGCAAGCGCTTCGTGGACGGGGTGTCGCTGTTCACCCACCTCGCCAACATCGGTGACGTGCGCAGCCTCATCATCCACCCGGCCTCCACCACCCACTCGCAGCTGACCCCCGAGCAGCAGCTGAGCACCGGGGTGACCCCGGGTCTGATCCGGCTATCGGTCGGGCTCGAGGGGGTCGAGGACCTGCTCGCCGACCTCGAGGCCGGGTTCGACGCGGCGACGGGCGGTGGCAGCACGCGGTGAGCCACCCCCGCGCGAGTGGCGCCTGGCGCGACGGTGACCCCCTCGGTCGCCGCCGCTTCGCCGCGGTCGGCGACCTGCGCCTGGAGAGCGGGGCGAGCCTCCCCGAGGTCCGCATCGCCTACGAGACCTGGGGGCGGCTCACCCCGGACCGCCGCAACGCGGTGCTGGTGCTGCACGCCCTGACCGGTGACAGCCACGTCGTCGGTGACGTCGAGCCGGGGCACCCGACCCCGGGCTGGTGGCAGGGTCTGATCGGGCCGGGGTGTCCGCTGGACACCGAGCGCTGGTTCGTGGTCGCCCCGAACGTCCTCGGCGGGTGCCAGGGCACCACCGGGCCGACCTCCCTCGCCCCCGACTCTCGCCCGTGGGCGTCCCGCTTCCCGCGCATCACGATCCGCGACCAGGTGGCCGCCGAGGTGGCGCTCACCGACCACCTCGGCATCGACAGCTGGGCGGCGGTGATCGGCGGGTCGATGGGCGGGATGCGCGTGCTCGAGTGGGGGGTCTCCCACCCCGAGCGCGTCCGGGCGATCGCCCCGCTGGCGGTCTCCGCGAGCGCCACCGCCGACCAGATCGCGCTGCAGTCGATCCAGATCCAGGCGATCGAGGACGACCCCCACTACCTCGGCGGGGACTACCTGCTGGCCGCCCACGACGACCCCAGGACCCCGGGTCCGCACGCCGGGCTCGCGCTGGCCCGCCGGCTCGCCCACTGGAGCTACCGCTCGCGGGAGGAGCTCGGCCTGCGCTTCGGCCGGGAGCCGCAGGACGGCGAGGCCCCGCTGCAGGGCGGCCGGTACGCGGTGCAGTCCTACCTCGACCACCACGGCACGAAGCTCGTCTCGAGGTTCGACGCGGCCTGCTACGTGCTGCTCACGCGCGCGATGAACCACCACGACGTCGGACGGGGCCGGGGCGGCATCTCCGCCGCGCTCGGCACCGTCGACGCGGAGGTGCTCGTCGCCGGGGTGGACTCCGACCGGCTCTACCCCCTGCTCCAGCAGCACGCCCTCGCCCACCAGCTCGGGGTCCCCGGTGACCGGGCGCACGTGATCCGCTCCCCCTACGGCCACGACGGGTTCCTCATCGAGCTGCGCCAGGTCCAGGCGCTCGTGCGGGCGCTGCTGGAGCGGGTCGAGGCGCGCGAGCGCTGACCCCGGCACGCCCCGGGATCGGGGCCACGGGTTCAGCGCAGCAGCGCGGTGCGGACGTGGTCGAGCCGGTTGGGTGGCACCGAGGCCAGCGGCGGGGTGCACCAGCGCTCGGCCA
>JBKHDS010000340.1:0-2894 GCA_046541215.1 Nitriliruptoraceae bacterium | reverse complement strand
GCCTCGTGGACGATCACGGCCCGGCCGGTCCTGCGGACCGACGCCGTGAACGACTCGTCGTCGAGCGGGGAGAGGGTCAGCAGGTCGATGACCTCGGCCTCGACGCCGTCCTCGGCGAGCTGCTCGGCGGCCTGGAGGGTGCGCCGCAGCATCGCGCCGTAGGCGATCAGGGTCACGTCATCACCTTGCCGCACGACCCGCGAGGTCCCGAGCGGCACGGTCTCCTCCTCGTCCGGCACCTCCTCCTTGAACGACCGGTAGACCGCCTTCGGCTCGAAGAAGACGACCGGGTCGGGATCACGGATCGCGCTGACCAACAGCCCTCGGGCGACGCGAGGCCCGGACGGGACGACCATCTTCAGCCCCGGGATGTGGGCGAAGAAGGCCTCCTTGCTCTCGGAGTGGTGCTCGAGGGCCTTCACCCCCGCGCCGTAGGGCATCCGGACCACCAGAGGCACCGGCAGCCGACCCCGCGAGCGCCAGCGCATCCGGGCGGCGTGGCTCTCGAGCTGATGCATCGCGAAGGCGGCGAACCCGGAGAACTGCAGCTCGCAGACCGGCCGGAGACCACCCAACGCCATGCCGATCGACATCCCCACGATCCCCGACTCCGCCAGCGGGGTGTCGACCACGCGCTTCGGGCCGTGAGCGTCCTGCAGCCCGTCGGTGACCCGGAACACCCCACCGGTCTGGCCGACGTCCTCGCCGAGCACCAGCACCGACTCGTCCGCCGCCATCTCCTGATGCAACGCGAGGTTCAGGGCCTGGATCATCGTGCGCTCAGGCATCGTCGCCCTCCTCCTGGCGGTCGGCCAGGAAGGCGTCAGGCTGCTCCGCGAGGTAGGGCGGCGGCTCGGCGTAGACGTGGTCGAACAGCACCGACGGGTCGGTGAGCTGCGCCATCCGCTCCGACGCCTGCGACCAGGCCTCCTCGATGGTCACCTCGGCCGCCTCCTCGATCCCCTCGACGTCCTCGTCGCTGAGGAGGCCACGGTCGCCGAGGTGACGTCGGAGGCGTTCGAGGGGGTCGCGGCCCCGCCAGCGCTCCTCCTCCTCCTGCTCCCGGTAGGTGGAGGGGTCGTCGGCCGTGGTGTGCACCGACAGGCGGTAGGTCACCGCTTCGACCAGCGTGGGTCCCCCACCGGACCTGGCCCGCTCGATCGCCTCCCGTGTGGCAGCGTGGACGGCGAGCAGATCGTTGCCGTCGACCTGGATGCCGGGGATGCCGTAGGCCACCGCCTTCTGCACGATCGTCGCCGCGTCGGTCTGGAGCTCCGTCGGCGTGGAGATGGCGTACTGGTTGTTCTGGCACAGGAACACCACCGGTGCGTCGTGTACCGCAGCGATGTTGACGGCCTCGTGGAAGTCCCCTTCCGAGGTGGCTCCGTCCCCGAAGGAGACCAGCACGACCTCATCGGTCCCGCACAGACGCGCGGCGTAGGCGAGCCCGGTGGCGTGAGGCAGCTGCGAGGAGACCGGGATCGCGATCGGCAGGTCCTTGCTGCCCTCCGGCGGCTCGGCCCCCTCGTTGTAGCCGGCGTCGTAGAGCAGCAGGGCCCACGGCGGCACACCGCGCCACAGCGCCATCGGGGCCTCGCGGTACGAGGGGACGAACCGATCGTCGGGCCCGAGCGCGCTGATGGCACCGAGCTGCGCTGCCTCCTGCCCGATCGCCGGCGCGAAGGTGCCGATACGCCCCTGGCGCTGCAGCTCGAGGCGCCGCTGGTCGAAGCGCCGGCTGAGCACCATCGCCCGGTACAGCTCGACCAGCACCTCGTCGTCGAGCTCCGGCCGCAGCTCCTCGTCGACCTGCCCGTGCTCGTCCAGGATGTCCAGCCGCGTGAGGTCGACCTCGAGCGAGACCTGCGTCCTCGGCATGGCGTCCCCTCTGTGGTCGCACCACGGCGTCGCCTCACCGTACGGAGGCCGCCCGGCGCGACCCTCGGCCGAACGGCGGTGACAGCCCGTCCCCCGGACGCACGGCGACACGCGGACCGGGGCCACGGATCATCCGATGCCGCGTTCGGCCTCGAGCAGCCGCAACCAGACCTCGCTCGTGGTCGGGAAGGCGGGGACGGCGTGCCACAGCGTGTCCAGGGGGATCTCGCCGACGATGGCGACCGTGGCCGTGTGGAGCAGCTCGCCGACCCCGGGACCGACGAAGGTCGCTCCGACCACCACGCGGCGGCGCTGGTCGACGACCAGCGCTGCCGTGCCGTGCTCGTGCCCGTGCAGGGCGCCCCCGGCCACGCGGTTCGGGTCCGACCGGAGGGTGCGGACGTCGAGCCCGGCGCGGCGGGCTTCCGCCTCGGTCGACCCGACCGCAGCCACCTGGGGATCGGTGAACACCACCTGCGGGACCGCGACGTGGTCCCGCCCAGGCGGTGCGGTCACGGCCCGCGAGGACATCACCCACGATCCGTGCCTGGTACTTGCCCTGATGGGTCAGCAGGGCCCGACCGTTGACGTCACCGGCGGCGTATAGCCAGTCGCCGGTGACACCCTCGACCGCGAGGCGGTCGTCGACGGCGATCGGCCCGCCGGGCTCCAGCCCGACGGACTCCAGGCCCAGGTCGTCGCTGTTCGGAGTCCGGCCGATCGCCACCAAGAGCTCGTCGCCGACCAGCTCCTCACCAGCTTCGGTGGCGACCGTCACCGGGCCGTCCTCACCGTCGCGTGCGACGCGGGTCGCCGTCGTCCCGGTCCGCACCCGGATGCCCTCGTCCACGAAGACCTGCTCCAGGATCCCGCCCACCTCGGGCTCGTAGGGCTGCAGGAGCCGGTCCGCCATCTCGACCACGGTCACCGTCGCCCCGAGCCGGGCGAAGGCCTGGGCCAGCTCGCAGCCGACCGGACCACCGCCGAGCACGACCAGGCGGTCGGGGATCCGATCC
>JBKHDS010000339.1:0-2911 GCA_046541215.1 Nitriliruptoraceae bacterium | reverse complement strand
CACGAGCTCCATGAGCGTGTCCGCAGCCTCCTCCCCCCAGCTCTCCGTCGCGGCTGCCTGCAACTGGGCTCGACGTCGCTCCTCGCTGGGCATGGTGGCACCTCCTCCTCCGGCCGGCAAGACCCCGCGCCTGGCTTCAGGACCCTATGGCACCTCGCGAAGACCCGCCGATGGGTCGATGCCAGCCTGTGGACGAACGCAGGAGCGCACCTGATGTGGTGCTCCGCAGGCGTCTGCCCCACGAACTCGCAGCCGGCGATCGCCGTCGCCTGGACGCTCACGCGCGGTCGTCACGCCGCCGGCGCTGGCCGGTGTCCTTCGGGGCGTCCTGCAGACCGGGACGCAGGGTCCGTCGCGGGTGGTCGTGCCCACAGTCGGGACAGGTCAGCTTGTCGGTGCGCCGTCGGAACTGGTACTCGACCCCGTCGATGACCACGGTGCGCCCGTCGATCCGGTCGGCGAGCACGGCCCCACAGTGGCACCGCACCTGCGTCGCTGACGGGTCCGGGGAACGGTCACCCGCTGCTGAATCGCCCGCCATCCCGCGCTCCGATCGTGGATCCTCCCACCGTTGTTTGCCCACCGGCCACGAACCTCCGTGGACCCCGATCCGGGCTGCCCACCGTAGCCGTCGTCCGGCCCGCCGCACAGCACGGGATCGGCCAGGATGGTGGCTCGCAGCGGGTCGGCTACCGTGCCGGCACCTGACCTCACGGAGGGCGACCCACGCAAGAACGACCACGGCGCCGTACGTTCCGGTGGCTGCTGGGAAGCTCCCTGGTGGTCGGTCTGGGCCTCGGCCTGCTGCTGTGGGCGGCGGTGATGATCTACGCGCTGCCCTCCGATGACGACCCGGGCCAACCCGACGTGGTCGTCGTGCTCGGCGGTGCCGGGGGTGAACGGGCCGAGCTCGGCATCGAACTCGCCGAACGCTTCGACGTCCCGCTGGTGCTGTCCTCCTCCGCGGCCTACTTCGGCGCCCAGCAGGGGCGCGTCTGCGGCGAGGACGCCATCTGCTTCGACCCGGTCCCGGAGAACACCGCCGGTGAGGCGGAGAACGTCTCCCGCATGGCGGACCAGCGCGGCTGGGACGAGGTGCTCGTGGCCACGAGCGCCTTCCACACCAGCCGCAGCCGCTTCCTGTTCGAGCAGTGCCTCGGCGACGAGCGGGTCAACGTGGTCGGCGCGACCCGGGCAGGCCAGCCGGCGACCACCCCCCGGCTGCTGGCCCGCGAGTCCCTCGGCATCCTCGCCGGGGCCACCTTCGCCCGGGCCTGCTGACGGGTCGTGCCGCCGACCCGCTAGGAGGTGGCGGCGTCGTCCTCGCCCTCGCCCGGCACCGGCCCGAGCAGCGCCGTGGCCAGCTGCGCGGCGAGCGCCGTGAACCGCTCCCCCAACCGGTCGTAGGTCGGCTGCCCCTGACGGATCGGATCGGCCACCTCCAGGGCCCCCCGACGCTGCTGCCAGCGCCCCGGACGGTGCGCGTGCGCGAGGGCGACCACGGCACGCAGCCGACCGGTGACGTCCTCAGCCCCCGCCACGGCCGCCGCAAGACGGTCACGCACGCGCGGGTCGGCCAGGATCGAGCCGAGCTCCGGCGCGGTGAACACCCGGTCCTCCAGCGCCGGCACGGTGCGCAGCACGCTGCGGCTGTGGCGCTGCTCCATGGTGAGCACGAGGTCGCTGCCCGCGGCCTCGCTGGCGTCCAGCGGCCGCGAGTGGTGCGTGGCGAGGCTGGCACCCCACCGCTCGGCGACGACCTGCGAGCCGGTCGCGGCCGGCAGACCCCAGATGGTGTCCAGGCCGGCTGAGGTGACCTCCACCGCCCCCTGAAGCTCTCGGGCGGCGACCTCCAGCCGCAGCCTCGCCGCCAGCAGCGGGCTGCGTGCGACGTTCGCGTGGCAGAGCACGAGGATCCGCGCAGCCACTCAGCCCTCCGTCCGGTCGGCATCCTCGTCCTCGGTGACGGTCTCGTCGAAGCGCACGGTGGTGGCGTGGCCCTCGAGCGACACCCCGTCCCGGCGCAGCATCACCACCAGGGTGCGCAGCAGGATGCGCAGATCCAGCCCGATGCTGCGGTGATCGACGTACCACACGTCCTGCGCGAGCTTCTCCGGCCAGGACAGGTCGTTGCGGCCGTGGACCTGCGCCCACCCGGTGATCCCTGGCCGCACCTCGTGCCGACGCGCCTGCTCCGGCGTGTAATGGTCGAGGTAGGCCACCAGCAGCGGACGGGGTCCCACCAGGGACATCTCCCCGCGCAGCACGTTCCACAGCTCCGGCAGCTCGTCCAGCGAGGTGGAGCGCAGCCACCGGCCGAAGGGGGGCAGGCGCTGCTCGTCGGGCAGCAGCGCCCCCTCAGCATCGCGCTCCTCGGTCATGGTGCGGAACTTGCGCAGCTCGAACACCTCACCGAACCGTCCCGGGCGGGGCTGGCGGAACAGCACGGGCCGTCCGAGCTCGCGGCGGACCCGCCAGGCCAGCACGGCGAACACCGGGGCGAGCAGCACCAGGCCGACGGTGCTCAGGACCACGTCCATGACCCGCTTCGCACGGTCGGTGCGCTCCAGCTGTGCGGGGCGGCGCGGAGCGGGGCCGGAAGGGACGGGGCGGCGCGGGGCGGGACCGTGGCTCACGCAGCCCCTCCCCGGATCGCCCGCGCCGGCACGCCGACCACGGTGCTGCCCGGCGCGACGTCCCGGATCACCACCGCACCGGCGCCGACGATCGAGCGTGCGCCCACCGTGACCCCCTGGATGATCGAGGCGCCGATGCCGATGTCGGCCTGCTCATCGACGGTGACGTTGCCGGCGAGGTGGGCGCCGGGGGCCACGAACACCGCCTCGCCGAGCCGCCCGTCGTGGCCCACCATCGCGCCGTAGTTCACGATCACCGCCCGGCCGAGCGTCAC
>JBKHDS010000338.1:0-2920 GCA_046541215.1 Nitriliruptoraceae bacterium | reverse complement strand
ACGTCGACGCGTCGCTGCTGCCCGTCGACGTCCAGGGTGACCTCGACGGGGGTCTCGATCGTGATGACGTCGCCGTCGGTGACCGGGTCGTGCCAGCCCGGGGTCGCGACCGCGCCGTCGATGCGGAGTTGGTCGAAGCCGGCCGCCCGGACGGCGCCGTCGACGCTGCGGACGGGGGCGGTGACCGTGGTGGTCTCGTCCTCGACGACCACCTCGACGGTGATCGCGCGGGTCACGACGATGCGGGTGCCTGGCTCGGCCTCGGCGTTGAGGTCGGGCGAGACGAGGTCGTCGTCACCGAGGTCGACCCCGGCCGCATCGAGCGCGTCGGCGACGCTGCCCGGAGCTGCGGGGACGTCGTGGACGGTGCCGTCGGCGAGGATCTCGATGGTCGGACCGGCGGTCAGCGCGAGCGCGCCGACCGACAGGACAGCCACCACGCCGAGGCCAACGAGGGCACGTCGCAGCGCGATGGAGGGGAGGGCAGGTGTGGTCATGCCGGACACGGTGACCGTGGCGGTGGCGGACGAGGTCCGATCGGGGGTGGCCGAAGGGGCGTGCGGCACCTGTCCGCGAACGTCACGGCCACCGTCACCCGGCCGACGGGCTTGCGGTTCGGCTCCGACCGGCCGACACGGGGTGCGGATGGGCGCGGATCGGCGTCTGAGGGCCTGTCAGGCCGCGTTCAGCGACCCTCGGCGGCGGAGCCGCGAGGCAGCGCGAAGGCCCGTTCAGCGTTGGCGACGACCTGCTCGATGAGCTCGGACTCCTCCAGCCCCTGCACCTGCGCCAGCGTGCGCGCAGTGAACGGAACGAAGGAGGGGTCGTTCGGCTCGCCCCGGTGCGGGTGCGGGGTCAGGTAGGGCGAGTCCGTCTCGGTCAGCAGCAGCGAGCGTGGCGCCAGGGCGGCCGCCTCACGCAGGGCCGCCGCGTTCCGGAAGGTCACGTTGCCGGCGAAGGACAGGAAGTACCCGGCGGCGGCACACCGCTCCACCACCCCGGCGTCGCCGGAGAAGCAGTGCATCACGACACGCTCGGGGGCGCCGACCTCCTCGAGGGTCGCGAGCACCTCGGGCCAGGCGTCGCGGCAGTGGATGACGAGGGTGCGATCGGTCCGCTTGGCGATCTGGATCTGGGCGCGGAACGCCGCGTCCTGTTGCGCCGGGGTGGTGTGGTCACGGTAGTGATCGCGCCCCGTCTCACCGATCGCGACGCAGGCCTCGTCGCGTGCAAGCTCCTCGAGCAGCTCGAGCACCCGGGGCGTGGCCTCCATCGCGTCGTTGGGATGGATGCCGACGGCAGCCCAGACCCCGTCGTAGCGGGAGGCGGTCGCGACGGCCTGGAGGGAGGAGGCGAGATCGGTGCCCACGGTGATCATCGTGGCCACGCCCGCCTCACGGGCTCGACGGACCTGCTCGCCTGCCGAGAGCTCGGCGTGGTGATCGAGGTGACAGTGGGTGTCGATGTACGGCACGTCGGAGGCCTCCACGGCTCGGCGCCGGCGTCGGAGCGGGACGCCTCGCTCTGGCGGGGAGCCGCGTCCACCCCCCGGGAACGAGCGACGCCCGCCGGAGGGGGCGGGCGCTAACAGCAGCCTAGCAGGTCGCTCCCCCAGCGCGCGCCGGACGGTGCTGCTGCGCTGGGCACTGGCGCACGACCGTCCGAGCGACCCACCCGGCGCCCACCTTCCGCTCAGCCCCCACCGGCCCGCTCCTCCAGGACCGCCTGGTAGAGCGCGCGGCGGGACAGCCCTCGGGCGGCCGCGACCTCGCTGACGGCGTCCCGAGTGCTCAGGCCGGCCGCCACGGCGTCGGCGACCTCGGCGAGCGACGCACCCGGGTCCGGTCCACCCTCCGGCTCCGGCGCGCCGGCGATGACCAGGGTCACCTCCCCGCGCAGACCGTCGGCCGCCATCGCCGTGAGCTGACCGAGCGAGCCACGCCGCAACTCCTCGTGGAGCTTCGTGAGCTCCCGCCCGAGCACCGCCGCCCGATCCACCCCGAGCGCCTCGGCGAGGTCGGTGAGGTCCTGACCGCCACGGTGCGGCGAGACGAACAGGACGATGGTGCGAGGCTCCTCGGCGAGCGCCGCCAGCCGTTCCCGTCGGGCGCGACCACGCCGCGGGAGGAACCCTTCGAAGGCGACCCGGTCGGTCGGCAGGCCGGCGACCATCAGCGCTGCGAGCAGGGCCGATGGGCCCGGGACGGGCACGAGGTCGATGTCGGCAGCAGCCGCGGCGGCGATCACCCGCAGCCCAGGGTCGGACACCGTCGGCGTGCCGGCGTCGGAGACGAGCGCCAGGTCCTCGCCCGCCGTGAGCCGCGCGAGCACCTCGACGGTCCGGTCGCGCTCGTTGTGCTCGTGCAGCGACAGCTGCGGCACCTCGCTGTCCACATGGGCGAGCAGACGGCCCGTCCGGCGGGTGTCCTCCGACAGCACGAGGTCGACGGTCCGCAGCACCTCAGCGGCGCGCAGGGTGAGGTCGTCGAGGTTGCCGATCGGGGTCGCCACCACGTAGAGGGTCCCGGGCACCGCACCTGCCTCCCGCTCACGACCACGCAGGGTCGTCTCCAGCCGCCTCGACCACGTGGCCGTGGCTGGGGCCGCGCCCTAGGCTGCGCCGCCAGGGTCGCGCCGCAGGGGGACGGTACCGCCCCGACCCCTGCCCACCTCGCTGTCGGAGGACCACCGTGCGCCGCGCCCTGCTCTGGGTCGTGCTGCCCGTTTCGGTGCTCCTGGTGGTCGGCCTCGGTGTCGGCGGCTGGTACTACAGCGACCAGCTCCTCCCCGCGCCGCCCCCCTGGGAGCCCGTCGCCGACCTCACGGTGACCGAGGTCGATCCGGACGCCGGCACCCTGACGGTGGCGACCACCGTGGGTGACGTCCTCCTCCCCCGGATCGGCTTCGTGAGCGACGACGG
>JBKHDS010000337.1:0-2923 GCA_046541215.1 Nitriliruptoraceae bacterium | reverse complement strand
CGAGCAGCAGGATGCCCAGGATCGCGGCGTTGGAGAGCAGGAACGCCTTGCTGCGGATCCGCTCGGTGTACTCGCGCGTGAGCACCAGCCAGATCTTGTTCATCCTGCCGCCTCCTCAGCGCCGAGGCGGGGTTGCCTGACCGCTTCCCGGTACAGCTCCGCCAGCGTCGGCAGCACCCACCCGAAGCGACGGACCCGGCCGGCCGCCTGCGCCGCTGCGAGCACCTGCTGGTCATCGGTCCCGTCGGTCAGGACCAACATCGAGGTGTCGCCGTCCTGCCGCAGCACCTGCACCCCCGGTAGGTGCGTCACCCACCCGGCCGTCGTGGCGCCCTCGACCTCGACCTGGAGCGTGGGCTGCTGCCGGCTGCGGCGCAGCTCCTCCACGGTCCCGGCCGCGACCAAGCGTCCGCCGTCGATGATGGCGACCGCATCACACAGCCGCTCCACGAGCTCGAGCTGGTGGCTGGAGAAGACCACCGGCACCCCGGCGGCGGCGCGCTCGAGCAGGACCTCGCTGAGCGCATCGACGCCCACCGGGTCGAGGCCGCTGAAGGGCTCGTCCAGGACCAGCAGGACCGGATCGTGGATGAGGGCAGCGGCGAGCTGGACACGCTGCTGGTTGCCGAGGGAGAGCTGCTCGAGGGGCTCCCCGGCCCGGGCCCCGAGCCCGAAACGCTCGAGCAGCGCCGTCGCGGTGGTGGCGGCGGTGCGGCGGTCGACGCCGTGCAGTCGCGCGAGGTAGGTCAGCTGCCGCACCGACGGTGTCTTGGGGTACAGGCCGCGCTCCTCCGGCATGTAGCCGAACCGCTCCCGGCGGCTGCTGTCCAGGACCGAACCCTGCCAGCGGACCTCGCCGGAGGTGGCGTCGTCCACCCCCATGACGATGCGCATCGTGGTGGTCTTGCCGGCCCCGTTGGAGCCGACGAAGCCGTACATCTGGCCCGCTTCGACGGTGAAGGAGAGCTCATCGAGCGCGAGCAGGTCGCCGAAGCGACGGGAGAGTCGGTCGATCTCGAGCATGCGGGGCCTCCGCGGCGACGCGGGTCGACGTGCTGGGCATGGCGAGCCGATGGATGCCGACCGACCGTACGGCAGCGACGGCTGCGCGTCGTCCTGCCACCGGCCGCCGACCGGCGACGCCGATCAGGGAGCGGCGCGGAGGCTGCCACGGGTCGTTGCATCGTGCAAGGGACGACGGGCCTGCCGCTCAAGCTCGGCTTCCTCGTAGGCGTGGACCTCGACGAACCCGAGGCCGGCGTACAGCCGCCTCGCGGTCAGGTTCGCCGCCGCGACGTTGAGCCCGATCGTGTCCACCTCGGCACGCAGCAGGTGGCACAGGGCCGCCACGGTGCGGCGCGCGTACCCGTGGCCGCGCGCCCGGGGGTGGGTGAGCACGTTGCCGATCGCGGCGACCCCATGCTCGGGTGCCAGGACGTGCACCCCGGCGGAGGACACCAGCCGGCCATCCACCTCGAGTCCGACGTAGGCGCCGGTGTCCAGCAGGTCGGGGTGGAAGAACCCGGCGGCGGTGGGGTCGCTGGCGTGCAGGGCCCGCAGGGCCGCCAGGTCGCGGCGGGCGAGGACCCGCACGGTGGGGTCCGGGTCCGGCAACGCCTTTACGTCCCTCAGGACCTGCTTGACGTAGGTCGTCGACCAGCGGGCATCCATGACCTCACCGAGGGCGCTGGCGAGGCCGCGCGGTCCGGTGATGACGAACCGATCCGGGAGGGATCCGGCGTGCACCAGCGCGGCCAGCCCGGCGAGGGTCCGCTTCGGTGCCCGTGCCGCGATCGCGTACACGACCGGCAGCGGCGACCCCGGCAGGTCCAGCAGGCCGATCACGGTCGATCCCGTGCGCCACCAGCGGCTCCGTCCCCACAGCTGCACGAGGTCGGCGATGCCGTAGGGATGGACCTCGCGGTCGCGCTCGTACACCGCGAGCAGCGCCCCACGGTCCGCGCACGGTGCGGGCAGCTCGCTCACCCGACCACGTCCTCGAGGAGCGCGCGGAGGTCCGCCTCGAAGCGTTCGGCGTCGGTGTTCCACTCCCGCACGTGGTCGACGTCGTCGTACTCGGCGTAGGTCGCCTGCGTGCCGAGCAGCTCGGCCAACGCTCGCGTCGGCTCGTACGGGACGGTGGTGTCGGCGGTGCCGTGCGTCAGCAGCAGCGGCACGCCCGTCGGGAGCTCGTCGGCAAGGGCGGCGTGCTCGACCTGGTCGAAGTCCAGCCCCGACCGCAGCGTCGTGATCCACCGGGTGCTGGTGAGCAGGGCCGGGATGATCGGGGCCGGGATGCCCCGCGCTGCGGCCTGCAGCTCGAGCGTCGCGTCGAGCGATACCAGCGGGGAGATGAGCACGGCACCGCCGATGCGGTCAGCGAGCTCGGAGCGACGCAGCAGCGACAAGGCGGCCGAGGCCCCCTGGCTGTAGCCGGCGAGCACGATCCGTTCGGCGCCCTCGACCTCGAGGAGGTGCTCGACCGCGGCTTCCACGTCCTGCCACTCCCGCTCCCCGAAGTACCCGAAGCCGTCCGGGTCAGCCGGGGCGTCGGGATCGTTGCGGACCGAGACGGTCAGCGACGGCAGCCCGAGCTCGTCGAGCAGCGGGAGCAGTCGGTTGCCCTCGCTGAGCGCGCCACCGCGGCCGTGCACGATGACGACCCAGGTGCCGTCGGTGGTGGCACCGCGGGGGACGACCCGCCAGGCCGGCAGCGGACCGAGCTCGCCGGGTACCGCGATCTGGTCGAAGGCGAGCCCGAGGGTCGTGGCCGGGTCGCCGCGGTAGGTGTCGACCGTCGCCGCGACCGGCTCGCCGACCTCGGGCCACTCGCCCTCGAGGAGGGTGACGCTGCGGGTCACGCCTGCCTCGTCGAGGACCGCCTCGCCGTTGGCGACGAGCAGCCCGTCGTCGCTCACGAAGC
>JBKHDS010000336.1:0-2929 GCA_046541215.1 Nitriliruptoraceae bacterium | reverse complement strand
GTCGCCTGGTGGGGCAGGTCGGGGATGGGGCCGGCGAGCGGGATGCCGCGCCCCTCGAAGCGGCGGGCATCCACCGAGCGGTCGTCGGCGATCCCGGCGGGTGTGATCCGGCAGCGCTGCGCGAGGTCGGCGACGTCCGACCCGTGACCGCCCCCTCCAACGATGTAGAGCATGGACCGACCCTAGCCGCCCCGAGCCGGGCGGAGCGAGCCGGAACCCGGGATGTACGGTGGCGCTCCCACCCCCGCCGCGGGAGGAGCACGTCATGCTGCTCGCCGTCAACGTCGGCAACACCACCACCGTGCTCGGGCTGTTCGAGGATGACCGCCTCGTGCACCGGTGGAGCCTGTCGAGCGTCCGGCACCGCACGGTCGACGAGCACCGGCTCGCCATCCGCGGCCTCCTCGAGGAGGTGGAGGTCGACCTCGGGTCCGACCTCAAGGGCATCGTGCTCGCCTCGGTCGTGCCGACCGTCACCGAGCCGCTTCGGGTGCTGTTCACCTCGGTGCTCCCGGCGGGACGGCCGCCCGTGGTGCTCGGGCCGGGGGTGCGCACGGGCATGTCGATCCGGCACGATCACCCGAAGGACCTCGGAGCGGACCGCATCGCGAACGCGGTCGCCGTCGGCGCGCTGTACGGGGGCCCGAGCATCGTCGTCGACCTCGGCACGGCGATCAGCTTCGACGTGGTGGACACGGACGGGGCCTTCGTGGGCGGTGCGATCGCGCCGGGGGTGCTGACCGCCGCCGACGCGCTGGCGGCGCGCGCCGCGAAGCTGCCCACCGTCGAGCCGGTCGCACCCACCTCCCCGATCGGCCGCTCCACGGTCACGGCGTTGCAGTCGGGCATCGTCTACGGGGCTGCCGCCCTGGTCGACGGGATGGTCAGCCGGCTCAGCCTGGAGCTCGGGTCCGGCGTGACGACGGTCGCGACGGGGGACCAGGCGGAGCTCGTGCTCGCTCACTGCGGCACGATCGACCACCACGATCCGGCGCTCACCCTCAAGGGCCTGCGGCTGGTGTGGGAGCGGACGAACGTCTGAGGGCGCGCCGGTAGGGTTCGCGGCCGACGATGCCGACCCCGAGGCAGCAGCCGTGACGGACCAGCCTGGTGATGCGAACGCGACCCCGACCGGGGATGCGGCCGATGCGGTGCCTGGGGATGACGACGCCCGCTCCAAGCTCGACGAGATCATCGCGACCCGCCGCACCAAGGTCGCCGAGCTACGCGCCGCGGGGGTGGAGCCCTACCCGGTGCGCTTCCGCCCGACCGCGACGCTGGCGGCTGTGCGGGAGCGCTTCCCCGACCTCGAGCCGATGACCGACACCGGCGCCGAGGTGGTGGTCGCCGGCCGGATCGTCACCCAGCGGCGGCACGGCAAGCTGACCTTCCTGGTGCTGCGCGAGGACGGCGTGGACCTGCAGCTGTTCTGCCCGCGCGCGGCCCTGGACGAGCCGTCGCGCGAGCTACTGGCGCACCTCGACGTCGGGGACTGGCTCGGGGCCAGCGGCGAGGTGGTGGCCACCAGGACCGGGGAGCTGTCGGTCAAACCCACCACCCTGACGCTGCTGTCCAAGGGGCTGCGCCCCCTGCCCGACAAGTGGCACGGCCTGTCCGACACCGAGGCACGGTTCCGCCAGCGCGAGCTCGACCTGGTCGTCAACGCCGACGCCCGCCGGGTGTTCCAGATCCGCTCCGCCGTGCTCAAGGCGCTGCGCGCGGAGATGGACGAGCGCGGCTTCGTCGAGGTGGAGACGCCGATGCTCCACCCGATCCCGGGCGGGGCCACCGCCCGTCCCTTCGTGACCCACCACAACGCGCTGGATGCCGACCTGTACCTGCGCATCGCCCCGGAGCTGTACCTGAAGCGGTTGATCGCCGGCGGGATGTCGCGGGTGTACGAGATCAACCGCAGCTTCCGTAACGAGGGGATGTCCACGCGGCACAACCCCGAGTTCACGATGCTCGAGTCCTACGAGGCCTACGCCGACTACCACGACGTGATGGACCTCACCGAGGCGCTGCTGCGGCGTGCTGCCGAGGAGGCGCTCGGGACCACCTCGCTCGTCTACCAGGGCCGCGAGGTGTCGCTTGCGGGGCCGTTCCGGCGCGTCACCCTGCTGGCGCTGGTGCGGGAGGCGGTGGGGCGGCCGGAGCTCTCGTACACCACGCCGCTGGCCGAGCTGCGTGCGGTCTGCGACGCCCACGAGGTCCACTGGGAGGAGGCCTGGGGCGCCGGCAAGCTCGTTCTGGAGCTGTACGAGGCGCTCGTCGAGCACACGCTGTGGGAGCCCACCTTCGTGCTCGACTACCCCGTCGAGGTGTCCCCGCTCGCCCGGCGGCACCGCGTCGAGCCCGACGTCACCGAGCGCTTCGAGCTGATCCTGGTCGGGCGGGAGCACGCGAACGCCTTCACCGAGCTCATCGACCCCGACGACCAGCGCGCACGCTTCGAGGCACAGGCCCGGGCCAAGGCCGCCGGCGACGAGGAGGCGATGGTCGTCGACGAGGCCTACCTGCGCGCGATGGAGCTCGGGCTGCCACCGACCGGGGGGCTCGGGGTGGGCGTGGACCGGCTGGTCATGCTGCTCGCGGACGTGGCCAACATCCGGGAGGTGATCCTGTTCCCGACGCTGCGGCCCGAGCGCGCCTGACCGCGAGCCCCGGAGGCGGGCGGGTCGTGCTCAGGCGACGCTGATCCCGCAGCGGGTGTTGGTGTGTACGCACGCCGGCGGTTGCAGCCACGTTCGAGAACGGCTCCGGATCCTGCACGGATGCGCCCGTCGGGCTCTGTACCGAGTGCGGGGCGCTCCACGACGGCTACTCCTGGTATCGTATGACCCATACGATGAAAGGGTGGCGATGGAGGCGGAGCTGATCGACGAGTTGTCCGAGGCGCTGGCAGCTGCCCGTCGAGGGGCGACGACGA
>JBKHDS010000335.1:0-2940 GCA_046541215.1 Nitriliruptoraceae bacterium | reverse complement strand
GGCGGCGCTCGGCTGTCGGCGACCCCGACCCGGCCCCGGTGTCACCGCGCTGAGGCGTGGTCCGCGGCAGGTGGCTGTCCGGCCCCGAGGCACCCTCCCCCTCACCGAGCCGGGCGGCGTCGCGACGGGACAGCAGCGCGAGGTTGGCGTGGAGTGCGCGCCTGGCTCGCAGGAAGAAGAACGCCGACATGGCACCGAGCGCCAGCGCGGCCACCACCGCGTTCAGCAGGGCGACCTGCCACCCGAGCTGGCCGATCTGGACCAGGCCGACAGCCGGACCGATCAGCCAGGACCAGCGCCAGAATCGCATCTGACGCCGGGCGATGTGGACCGCGTGCTCGGCGTGCTTGCGCTGCTCGACCGGCTGCCCCCGGTTCACGCTGCGCACGATGGCGCGCCGGTCCTGGGCCGACAGCATCGCGAACCGCCGCTGCCGTTCCCGGCGTTCGTCCTTGGTGGCCATGCCTGCTCCGGGTCCTGCGGGAGGGTGGAGGGTAGACCGGCCCGCCCCCACCCTCGCCGTGCGCAGGTCCGAACCGAGCGTGCCGACGTCCGCACGCCACCCGGAGGAAGCATGCGTCCACGGCCCAAGCCCGACCCGGTCGGCCCCGGCCAGGAGTCCGTCTGGGACTACCCCCGGCCACCCGCGATGGACCCCAGCGACGAGCACGTCGAGGTGTTCGTCGCCGGCCGTCGCATCGCCGACACCCGCCGCGCCATCCGCGTGCTCGAGACCTCCCACCCGCCCTCGTACTACCTCCCACTCGACGATGTCGACCAGGCGGTGCTGGTCCACAACCCACGCCGCACCTTCTGCGAGTTCAAGGGACAGGCCAGCTACCTCGACGTCGTCGTCGGAGACCACCACGTCCCGCTCGCCGGGTGGTACTACCCGGAGCCGACCGGGCGCTTCGCGGCGCTCGCGGGCCACGTCACCTTCTACCCGAGCCGGGTGGACCGGTGCCTCGTCGATGGTGAGGTGGTGCGTGCGAGCGAGAGCGACTTCTACGGCGGCTGGATCACCTCGCGGGTCGTCGGCCCCTTCAAGGGACCGGAGGGGACCGCCTGGTGGTGAGCAGCAGCCACGCGTGAGCGGCTCACCCCGTCCGGACGCCCGTGGCCGGGCCGCCAGGTCGCCGTTACGTTGAGGTGGACGCGCACAGCCGCGTGCGCCAGGAGAGGAGACCGAGGTGTCCATCGTCAAGATCAACGCGATCCAGGTGCCCGAGGGGGGCGGCGCGACGCTCGAGGAACGCTTCGCCGCTCGCGCGGGTGAGGTCGAACACGTCGATGGCTTCGAGTCCTTCGAGCTGCTGCGGCCCACCGACGGTTCCCACCGCTACCTGGTGGTGACCCGGTGGCGCGACGTCGGTGCGTACGACGCATGGGTGCACTCCGACGCCTTCGCGGCCTCGCACGCCAGGAACGAGGCGGTCAACGATCCGACGGTCGGCCACCCCGGTGGGGCGAGCGCACCGGCAGCCGCACCCAGCGGTCCGACCGAGGGTCACCCCGGTGCGGCGAGTGCGCCGGCGGCCGCGCCGAGCGGTCCGACCGAGGGCCACCCCGGTGCGGCGAGTGCGCCGGCGGCCGCGCCGAGCGGTCCCGACGAGGGTCACCCCGGCGCGGACAGTCGTGGTGGCCCGGTGGCCTCCACCAGCGAGTTGTGGAGCTTCGAGGTCGTGCTGTCGGTGACGTCGGCGCGCTGACCGACGCTCTTCGGGCTACCGGGCACGCTGGGTAGCATCGCGGGCCGGCGCCAGACGCGCCGGCCCGTTGTCCGTGCCGCCCCGCGCGCCCGCCTGGAAGGACCTCTCGATGGCCTCGAGCCACGCCGATGAGCTGGCGGCCGCCCGCACGCGGGTCGCCCAGCTCGAGGCCGATCTCGACATCGCGGTCAAGCGTGACCGGCGCGGCGAGCTGCAGGAGCGCGCGGCGGAGCCGGGGCTGTGGGACGACCCCGAGCATGCCCGTCAGGTCACCACCCAGCTGTCCCGCGTGGACGAGGAGCTGACCCGCTTCGACGCCCTGCTCGAGCGGCTCGACGACCTCGAGGTGCTGGCGGAGCTGGCTGAGGAGGAGGGCGATGCCGCCTCCGCCGCCGAGGTGGGCGCGGGGCTCGAGGCGGTCCGCGCCGAGCTCGACCGGCTCGAGGTCGCGACCATGCTCGGTGGCGAGTACGACCACGAGGACGCGATCGTCTCCATCCACGCCGGCGAGGGTGGCGTGGATGCGATGGACTGGGCGCAGATGCTCCAGAAGATGTACCTGCGGTGGGCGCAGGGGCGTGGCTACGACACCGAGGTGTACGACCAGTCCTACGGGGAGGAGGCGGGGCTGAAGTCCACCTCCTTCGAGGTCCGCGGCCCCGACGCCTACGGGTGGCTGACCGTCGAGCACGGGGTCCACCGGCTGGTGCGCATCAGCCCCTTCGACTCCCAGGCCCGGCGCCAGACCTCCTTCGCCCTCGTCGATGTCGTCCCGGTCCTGCCCGAGCTGGACGACGAGGTGGAGATCCCCGAGGAGGAGCTGCGTATCGACGTGTACCGCTCCTCGGGACCGGGTGGACAGAGCGTGAACACGACCGACTCCGCGGTGCGCGTCACCCACCTGCCGACCGGGATCGTGGCCAGCTGCCAGAACGAGAAGTCCCAGCACCAGAACAAGGCGGCGGCGCTGCGGGTGCTGAAGGCCAAGCTCGCGGAGCTGGAACGGCAGAAGCGGGCGGAGGAGCTCGACGAGCTGCGCGGGGGGGTCCAGAACGTCGGGTTCGGCTCGCAGATCCGCAGCTACGTGCTCGCGCCGTACCAGATGGTCAAGGACCTGCGGTCCGAGCACGAGACCGGCAACGTCGCCGACGTGCTCGACGGCGACCTCGACGCGTTCATGGAGGCGGAGCTGCGCCGTCGGGTGCGCGAGGCCAGCGAGCGCGAGACCTGA
>JBKHDS010000334.1:0-2947 GCA_046541215.1 Nitriliruptoraceae bacterium | reverse complement strand
CACTTCGCCCTTGTCGAAGCCGGAGGGGGGCAGGGGCCGGTCGGCCCCGTCGGGCCAGCGCCAGCCGGGTGGCAGGTGCGGGGCGGGGTCCTCCCCCGCGGCGTGGGCGCGCACCGCCGCGGTCAGCCCGAGCCGGTGGTCGGCGAGGCCCTGGTCCACCACCTCGACGCTGGCGTGACGCTGGGCACGGTTGACGTCCGCGGGCAGGACCGCGACGGCGAACAGCCGGCACTCGTCCAGGATCATCCGGCGCGGGTACATGCCCGGGTCGTGGGTGAGGAGCCCGGCGAGGAACTCCGGGAACACGTGGGCCTTGAGGAAGGCGGAGCGCTCGGTGGGCACGGCGAAGGCGGCGGCATGGGCCTTGCAGAACCCGAAGGAGGCGAAGGAGGCCAGCTGGTCCCAGATCCGCTCCGCGTCCGTGCGGGCGATCCCGCGGTCGGCCGCGCGGGCCAGCACCCAGGCGCGGATCGTCGGCCGGCGGCCGTCATCGGCGAGCTGGCGGCGCAGCAGGTCGGCGTAGGCCAGGTCGCAGCCGGTCAGGGCCGCGAGCACCCCCATGACCTGCTCGTGGTAGACGATGACGCCGTAGGTGTCCGCGAGCACCGGGGCGAGGCTCGGGTGGGCGTAGGTGGTCGGCTCCTGGCCGTGCCGGCGGGCCACGAAGGGGGTGACCATGTCGGCCTTGACCGGGCCGGGACGGAACAGCGAGATCTCCGTGATCAGGTCCCCGAACCGGTCCGGCTGCAGGCGGCCGAGCAGCTCGCGCTGCCCCGGGGACTCGATCTGGAACATGCCGACCGAGTGCCCGGAGCGGATCAGCTCGTAGGCCGCCTCGTCCCCGGTCGGCACGTGGTCGAGGTCGAGCAGGCCGGCCTCGTTACGGCCGGGCAGCGACGGGTCCGGCTCCCGGGTTCCAGGGGCCTCCGCGGTGCCGTTGACGAGATCCAGGCAGTGCCGCATGGCCGACAGCATCCGCACGCCGAGCACGTCGAGCTTCAGCAGCCCGAGCGCGGCGATGTCGTCCTTGTCGAAGGGGCTCATCGCGAACCCGTGGGCGGACCGCTCCAGCGGTGTGCGGGTGGTGAGGTCCACGTCCCCGAGCACGATCCCGCACGGGTGCATCGCGAGGTGGCGCGGGAAGCCGTCGATGCGCTCCACGACGTCGAACAGGGTCGCGAGCTGGCCTGCGTCGAGGTTGGTGTGCGCGAGCTCCGGCAGGGACGCCACGTGCCGTCGGACGTCCCGGGCGCGGGCGTGGTGGAAGCTCTTGGCGATGACCCCGACCTCCTCGGCGGGCAGCCCCAGCACCTTGCCGACCTCCCGCACGGCCATGCGGGCCTGGAAGGTCTCCACCATCGCGAGCGTGGCGGTGCGGTCCTCCCCGAAGCGGGCCATGACGAGGTCGTAGACGTCCTCGCGGCGGTGCGACTCGACGTCGAGGTCGATGTCGGGCAGCTCGTCGCGGTAGGGGTTCATGAACCGCTCGAAGGCCAGGTCGTGGGCGACCGGGTCGACGTCGCTGATGCGCAGCGCGTAGCAGATGAGGCTCCCGGCCGCCGAGCCCCGGCAGGCCACCAACACCCCGAGTTCGCGCACGTCCTGCACGACCGCCGCGACCGCGAGGAACAGGTCGTGCAGCCCGAGCCGGTCCACCATCGCGAGCTCACGCTCGAGCCGGTCACGCAGCTGCGGGGTGACCCGCGGGAAGCGGTCGGCGACCCCCTGCCAGCAGCGCCGGTGCAGCTCCCCGGCGGCGGCCTCGGGGGGGAGCCCCGTCAGCCGTGGGACGTGGAGCTCACCCAACCCGAGGTCGACCTCGCAGCTGGTGGCGAGCTCGTAGGCCGAGGTGAGCAGGTCGGGCCGCTCCCGGAAGCGGTCGTGCTGCTCGGCAGGGGTCGTGAACCAGGCGGCGGCGTTGCTCCTGCCGAGGTGGTGGGAGCCGAGCGGGACCTGCTGGCGGACGCACCGCAGCACGTCGGCGATGGCGACGTCCTCCGGACGCAGGAACCGCACGTCGTTGACCGCCGTGGCCCGGACGCCGAGGTGGTCGGCGAGCTCCAGGGTGCGGCGGATGCGGGCGTCGTCGCCGGGCTCGGCCGGATCGGGCCGGCCGGTCGTCCGCCGGCCCCCGGGCGGGGTGCGGTGGTCGCGGACGGTGAGCACCACCTGGTCGCGGCCGAACACCTCCAGCCAGCGGCCCAGCTCCACCTCGGCGGCCGTGCGGTGGCCACGGGCGAGCAACCGCCCCACCGGCGAGTCAAAGCCGAGGAGGACGGTCGTCCCGTCGCTGACGGCGGCCAGGCCGACCTCGCCCGCATCGAGGTGGGGGTCGCCGCGCCGGGTGGCGTGCGCCGCGGTGACCGTGCGGCACAGGTCGGCGTAGCCACGGCGCGTGCGGGCGAGGAAGGTCACCCGGGGCGCGTCGTCCTCCAGCCAGGCGGCGCCGCGGGAGGGCCGGCGGGTGCGCGGATCGGCGGCGGCTGCGGGGTCGGGTGCGCCACGGCTGCTGCCGGCGTCAGCTGGCGTACGGGCACGACCGGCGCGGGTCAGCTCCCAGCCGGACCGCTCCGGCGTGGGCTCCAGCGCGAGGTCGGCACCGAACACCGGGGTGAGCCCGTGCTGCGCGGCGGCCTGAGCGAACCGCACCGCGCCGTACAGCCCGTCGCGGTCGGTCAGGGCGACGTGGGTCATGCCGGCCGCCGCCGCTGCTGCGGCGAGTTCGCTCGGCCGGATCGTGCCATCGCGCATCGAGAACGTGGACCGCACGCTCAGGTGCGCGAAGGGCGGGGTCCCGGGCGACGCCGGCCGGACCCTGGCGGCGGATGTGACCGTCCCGGCGGCGATCGCAGCGCGGCGCGCCTCGGTCCCGAGGTCCTCGAGGTGCTCGTGGTGCTCCTGCGGTGACCACGACCGCGCACCCGCCACCTCGCCACCTCCTCACCCG
>JBKHDS010000333.1:0-2953 GCA_046541215.1 Nitriliruptoraceae bacterium | reverse complement strand
CTCCAGGTCGACCCGTTGCCGGTCGAGCACCTGGCGCAGCGTCGTCGAGCGCAGCCCGAGCTCCGCCGGCTGCGTCGCCGCGAGCATCGACAGCTCCAGGCTCGGACCCATGCGGTGCAGCAGTCGGACGTGGTCGGTCACCGAGCTCCGCAGCGCCTCCGCCTGCGCGCTCAGCTGCTCGAGGTCCTCGCCGAGCGCTGCGAGCGATGCCTCGGCGAACTCGAGCTCCTCGAGCGCGTCGTTGTAGGCGTTCTGGGCCATCCCGCGCTCGCGGTCGATCTCCTCGTAGCGCTGCTCGGCCGCCTCGAGGTCCGAGCGGACCTCGGAACTGGAGGGCTCGGCCAGCGCGGGGACCACCCCGGCCGCGAGCACGGCGAGCACCATGACCGCCGCGAGCACGGGATGGCGGAGCGCGGTGGACGGCGGCACGGGCGACCTCGGACGTGCACGGGCGGGTCGCGAAGCTCCGCCCTCGACGGGGGGGAGAGCCTACCCAGAGTGGTCGGTACGAGCCCGGGCCGGAGGGCTGGCCGGCCACCGTCCCTGCGGGCGTGAGGCCACCGCCCCACCCGCCTTCGCGGGCGCAGCCGTTAGGCTGCACCGTGGCCCGTGCGAGCGGGCCCGCCCGTCCCCGTGCCCCGGTCGAGGGATCCGCATGGCCAGCCCGACCCGACCGACGCGGCTCGCCGTGCTCATCTCCGGAGGCGGCTCGAACCTGGCGGCCCTGCTCGCTGCGGCACGGTCGCAGCCGGCCTTCGGTGGCGAGATCGTCGTGGTCGGCAGCGACCGGGCCTCAGCTGCCGGGCTGGCACGGGCGGTCGAGGCCGGCATCCCGACGGTCGTGCGCGAGCTCGCGCCGGGGGACGACCGTGCGGTCTGGGAGCGATCGTTGGCCGACGGCATCGCCGAGCACGAGCCGGACGTGGTCGTGCTCGCCGGGTTCATGCGGATCCTGTCGGGCGCCTTCCTCGCACGCTGGCCGGACCGCGTCGTCAACACCCACCCCTCGCTCCTGCCCGCCTTCCGAGGAGCACACGCGGTGCGCGACGCGCTGGCCTACGGCGTCGCGTTGACGGGGTGCACGATCCACCTCGTCGACGAGCAGGTCGATCACGGACCGATCCTCGCGCAGCGCGCGGTGCACGTGCTGCCCGATGACACCGAGGAGGCGCTCCACGAACGCATCAAGGCGGTCGAGCACGTCCTGCTGCCCTCCTGCGTGGAGGCGCTGTGCCAGGACCGCGTGCGTATCGAGGGCCGTCGCGCCATCATCCTGCCGCCCGGCCCGCCGCGCGCCCCCATCCCCGAGCCCGAGGTTGTCCCGTGACCGACACCGCCGTCACCCCGGTCCGTCGCGCCCTGCTGAGCTGCTTCGACAAGACCGGCCTCGCCGAGCTCGGGCAGGCGCTCGCCGAGCTCGGCGTCGAGCTGCTGTCCACCGGGTCGACCGCCGCGGTCCTGCGAGACGCGGGTGTCCGCGTGACCGAGGTCGCCGAGGTGACCGGTTTCCCGGAGTGCCTCGACGGCCGCGTCAAGACCCTCCACCCGGCCGTGCACGCCGGCATCCTCGCCGACCGCACCGACCCCGCGCACGTGGCGGAGCTCGAGGACCTCGGCATCGCCGCGATCGACCTGGTCGTGGGCAACCTCTACCCCTTCGCCGACACCGTCAGCTCCGGCGCGCCGGACGCCGACGTCGTCGAGATGATCGACATCGGCGGGCCCGCGATGCTGCGCGCGGCCGCGAAGAACCACGGATCCGTCGGCGTCCTGGTCGAGCCCGCGGACCACGCTGCGGTGCTCGAGGACCTGCGGACCCACGGTGGGCTCACCCTCGGGCTGCGCCGCCGGCTCGCCGCCCAGGCCTTCCGGCACACCGCCGCCTACGACGCGGCGGTCGCGGACTGGTTCCAGCGCGATGAGGCGGTCCCGACCCAGCTCCACCTCGCCATCCCGCTGCGCCAGCAGCTGCGCTACGGCGAGAACCCGCACCAGCAGGGCGCCTTCTACGCCCGAGCTGACGCGGGGGGCATCGCCGCCGCCGAGCAGCTGCACGGCAAGGAGCTGTCCTACAACAACCTGCTCGACACCGACGCGGCCTGGGGGATGGTCGTCGAGGCCGACAGCCCGTGCGTCGCGATCATCAAGCACACCAACCCCGCCGGGTTCGCGATCGGCGACGACGTCGAGACCGCCTACGCCCGGGCGCTGGAGGGCGACCCGGTCAGCGCCTACGGTGGCATCGTGGCGAGCAACCGCTGCATCGACGAGCCGACCGCACGCCGCATCGCTGAGGTCTTCACCGAGGTCGTGATCGCGCCGGGCTACGACGACGAGGCGCTCGGGGTGCTGGCCGAGAAGCGCAACCTGCGGATCCTGCGCACCCCGGACGCCGAACGTCCCGCTCCCGCCCGGCAGCTCAGGACGGTGGTCGGCGGCATCCTGGTGCAGGACGCCGACCTCGCCGAGGAGCCGTGGGACGCTTGGGAGGTGGTCACCCGCACCCGGCCGGACGAGGCCACCCTGGCGGACCTGCGCTTCGCGTGGGTCGCGGCCAAGCACACCCGCTCCAACGCGATCGTGCTCGCCAAGGCCGGACAGGTCGTCGGGGTGGGCGCCGGACAGATGAGCCGGGTCGACAGCGTCCGGCTCGCGGTCGAGCGATCCGGGGACCGGCACGCGGGCAGCGTGCTCGCCAGCGACGCGTTCTTCCCCTTCCGCGACGGCCCGGACGCCGCTGCCGCCGCGGGGGTCCGCGCGATCGTGCAGCCGGGCGGCTCGGTCCGTGACGAGGAGGTGATCGCCGCCGCCGACGAGCACGGCATCGCGATGGTGTTCACCGGTCGCCGCCACTTCAAGCACTGAGGCCGGCCGGGCGGTGCGGTGCCGCACCCCCGCCCCAGTCCACCTGCCCCGACCCCGCCGCCTGGCACCGGAGGTACCCGACGTGACC
>JBKHDS010000332.1:0-2980 GCA_046541215.1 Nitriliruptoraceae bacterium | reverse complement strand
TGGCGACCACCGAGGAGGAGATCCCGCAGTCCGGCCCCATGGTCGTCTACTGCCAGTCCGGCTACCGCGCCGCGCTCGCGCTGCCGATGTGGCACCTGCTGGACTACACGAACGCCGTCGGGTTCCCGGGCAGCTTCGCCGCCTGGGAGGAAGCCGGAGAGGTCGTCTCGTCCTGAGCGGCTGACCTGACGGTGCAGACCGGAGCGGCGGGCCGTGCGGGGCCCGCCCCTCCGCCCACCGGGCCCCGGGTGCGCGTCGCGCCCCGGGGCCCGGTCTCGTCCGTCAACGGTCCGCGCGCGCGGCGAGCACCTCGTCGACCCACTGCAACCCGGCGATGGCGGCGGGGAAGCCCGCGGTGGAGATCGCGAGCATCGCCACGTGGTGCAGCTCGTGCGGGCTGACACCGAGGTCGAGAGCCTTGCGTGCGTTGGACCGCACCGCCCCCTCGGCCTCGCGGCCGATGGCGATCCCCAGCGTGACCAGCCGCTGCTCGCGCTCGTCGAGCGGGCCGGCCGCCGCCGTCGCGATGCCGAGCGCGTCGGTCGCTGCCGTCACCTCCGGGAAGCGGTCGCGGTAGCTGGTGTAGATGTCAGGGACGTGCTCGTTCACCGGGTGCTCCTCCGTCTCGGTGCCTGCACGGTAGGGGACCCGCGACGAGTCCCAGCCTTCGAGAGGCCTGCCGCCGCTGTGTTCGTCCTGGCACGGGCGTAGGGCCTCGCTACGTTCCCCAGACCCCGGTCACCGCGTACCCGCGGTCGTGCCACCAGGAGCCATCATGTCCCTGCTCGCGGTCGTCGGGAACTCCGGCAGCGGGAAGACGCTGCTGTGCGAGCAGGTCGCCGCGGCACTGGTCGATGACGGCCTCCGCGTCGCCTACGTCAAGCACGCGGCACACGGGTTCGACCCCGGCCGGGTGGGCTCCGACAGCGAACGGGTGCGCGCCGCCGGCGCCGACCCGGTCGCCGTGCTGGGGCCGGACGGCATCCTGCAGGTGCACGCCGGCGGTGGGGGCGCCGAGGAGCTGCTCACCCAGGTGCTCACGGGGCTCCGCGGCGAGGTGGTGCTGCTGGAGGGGTTCAGCGCCGGCCCGTGGCCCAAGGTCCGGGTCAGCCTCGACGGGGCCGCCCCCCGGGAGGTGGCCGATCCGGTGCTCGCCGATGTGAGCCGCCCCGCGGATGGGCCGTTCACCGACGACGTCGTCCGGACGGTGGTGAAGCTCCTCGCCGAGCAGCGTGACCGGATCGGTCCCGACCGAGCGAGCCTGCGCGCCGATGGACGCGAGGTGCCGCTGAGGGGCTTCGCGCAGAGCGTCGTCGCCTCCACGGTGCGCGGGCTGACCGCCGCGCTGCGCGGGGTCGACGACCCCGACCGGCTGGAACTGCGGCTCGAGCGCCGCCGGGATGGACGGGCCTGAGCGGCCGGGGGGGAGAGCGAGGTCTCATCGCGGCGGTCCGCTCGAGGACCCGGGCCCCAGGCCCCGTCAGGTGAGGACCTTCGGCAGCCGGGCCGCTGCCCCACCCGCGGTACGTTCCAAGCATGGTTGGAACGACGATGACGGAGGTCGCCCCGGCGGCCGACCGGACCCCGGCAGACACCCCCGAGAGCGGCCTCGATCTTCCGGCACGGGTCGCGCTGTTCCGGGCGCTCGCGGATCCCACGCGGCTGGCGGTGCTCGAACTGCTCGCCGCCACCGACTCGCGCTGCCACTGTGACCTGGAAGCCGCGCTCGACGTGCCGGCCAGTCGGCTCTCCTTCCACCTCAAGGTGCTGCGGGACGCCGAGCTGGTCGGGACCACGCGCCGTGGCCGGTGGGCCCACTACCACCTGCTGCCGGGAGCGCTCGCGCGGTTGAGGTCGGCACTGCCGTCCGGGCAGGTGCCGCTGCCGTCCGCCGCCTCGCGCGTCGTCTGCGCGTCACCCGGTCGGGATCGTCGATGAGCGCGCCGCCCCCGGATGGCCAGGTCGGCCTCGGTGCGCCCTCGCCGCTCGCCGATGGTGGGACCGCGCCGCCGAGGAGGTCACGGCTGCTCGCCGGGCTGCTCGCCGCCGCGGGTGCCTGGGTCGTGCTGTACGCGATCAACGAGCGTCTGTGGGACGTCGCTGTCTACGACCTGGCAGGTCTGGATCCCGAGACCCGACTCGGCAGCGCCGTCCACTTCTTCCTGTATGACACCGCGAAGATCATGCTGTTGATCGTCGGGTTGATCTTCGCGATCTCCCTGGCCCGATCCGCGGTCCCGCCGGAGAAGGTGCGCGACCTGATCGTCGGACGGCACGTCGCGGTCGGGTTCGCGTTGGCGGCCATCTTCGGGGCGATCACCCCGTTCTGCTCCTGCTCCTCGGTGCCGCTGTTCATCGGCTTCGTCGCCGCAGGTGTGCCGCTCGGCGTGACGCTGACCTTCCTGATCACCTCGCCCTTGATCAACCAGATCGGCGTGGTGATGCTCGCCGGGATGGTGGGCTGGCAGATCGCGGCGCTGTACGTCCTGACCGGCATGGCCATGGCCGTGCTCGCAGGCGTCCTGCTGTCGCGCTTCGACCTCGACCGCTGGGTGGATCCCTTCGTCAAGGGCATCAAGCCGGTGGCTGCCCCGGACGGCGGCAAGCCGACCCTGGCCGACCGGATCGACTATGCGAAGGCGGAGACCGTCGACATCGTGCGCAGCGTCTGGGTCTACGTGCTGGTCGGCATCGCCCTCGGTGCCGGGATCCACGGCTGGGTCCCCGCGGACCTCTTCGTCACCACCGGTATCGCCGACAGCGTGTGGTCGGTGCCCGTCGCCACGCTCGCCGGGGTCCCGCTCTACGCCAACGTCGCCGGCGTGGTGCCGCTGATCGAGGCGGTCTACAGCAAGGGGCTGGGGCTCGGGACCGCGATGGCCTTCATGATGAGCATCGTCGCCCTGTCCCTGCCGGCGATGATCCTCCTCAAGCGCGTCATGAAGCTCCCGCTGCTCGCGATCTACGTCGCGACCGTCAC
>JBKHDS010000331.1:0-2990 GCA_046541215.1 Nitriliruptoraceae bacterium | reverse complement strand
CGACCTCCGCACGGCCACGCCCGCGGGGACCGCACGCGGCGGCATCGGCCCCGCAGCTCACGGGCGCCTCGCACCTGACGGCACGGTGCCACCGCGGCGCAGGACATCAGGAACACTCCCCCGGTCAGCTCACAGGTTCCGGAGCAGCGTCGCCGTCTCGACGGCGGCCAACGCCGCCTCGGCCCCCTTGTTCCCGAGCTTGCCGCCCGCCCGCGCGACCGCCTGGTCCCAGGTCTCGGTCGTCAGCACCCCGTTGCCGATCGGGATGCCGTGGGTCCGGGCCACCGCTGCCGTCCCGTTCGACCCCTCCCCCGCGACGTAGTCGAAGTGGGCGGTCTCCCCGCGCACCACGCACCCGAGCGCGACGAGCGCGTCGTAGCGACCGGAGGCGGCCAGACGGTCGAGGACCACCGGCAGCTCCCACGAGCCCGGGGTCCACACGACCGTGATCGCGTCCGAGCTCGCGCCGTGCCGGAGCAGGGCGCTCGTGGCTCCCTCCACCAGCGCGCGGACGATGACCTCGTTGAACCGGCCGGCGACGACCGCGACCGTGAGCCCGGAGGCGTCCAGGGACCCCTCGAGGTGGGTGATGTCGGTCATGATCTCTCCTCGTGCTGCTCGTCAGGCGGCGGGGCCATCGCCAGCCCACGGACCGGCTTCTCGACCACCCGGGCCGCACGGGCCCCCTGGGCGGCGAGGTCACCGACGCCGGTGGAGACCGGCAGGTCGCTCCCCGTCAGCTCGTGGCCCATACGGTCGGCCTTGGTCCTGAGGTAGAAGGCGTTGTTCGGGTTCGGGCGCACCTCGACGGGCACCCGATCGATGATCGACAAGCCGAACCCCGACAGGGCGGAGCGCTTGCTCGGGTTGTTGGTCAGCAGCCGCAGGGTCGACAACCCGAGATCGGCGAGGATCATCGCCCCGACACCGTAGTCGCGCGAGTCGTTGGGCAGGCCGAGCTCGAGGTTCGCATCGACGGTGTCGGCGCCGTTGTCCTGCAACTCGTACGCCCGGAGCTTATGCAGCAGCCCGATCCCACGGCCCTCGTGACCACGCAGGTAGACGACGACGCCGCGCCCCTCCTCCGCGATCCGCGCCATGGCCAGGTCGAGCTGGGGGCCACAGTCGCAGCGCAGCGACCGGAACACGTCGCCGGTCAGGCACTCGGAGTGCATGCGCACGAGCACGTCGGGCTGCCCCTCCGGATCGCCGTACAGCAGCGCGAGCGACTCGTTGCCGTCGACGTTGTTGCGGTAGCCGATCATGCGCCAGTCGCCGTAGGGGGTCGGCAGCTTGGCGACCGCGACCCGCTCGATGAGCGTCTCGCGTGCCCGGCGGTAGGCGACGAGGTCCGCGATGGTCACCATCTTCAGGTCGTGCTCGGCGCAGAACCGCTCCAGGTCGTCGACCCGCGCCATCGACCCGTCGGGTTTGACCAGCTCGCAGATGACGGCCGCGGGTCGGCGACCAGCCAGCCGCAGCAGGTCGATCGACGCCTCGGTGTGGCCGAGCCGGCGCAGGACCCCGCCCGGGTGGTAGCGCAGCGGGAGCACGTGCCCTGGCCGGGTGACGTCCTCCGGCGTGGTCGCCGGGTCGGCGAGCACCCGGCAGGTCCGGGCACGGTCGGCCGCGGAGATCCCGGTGGTGGTGCCCTCGACCGCGTCGACGGAGACCGCGTAGGCCGTGCCCTTCGGATCCTGGTTGCGCGCGACCATCGGCGGGAGCTGGAGCCGGTCGAGGTCGTCCCCGAGCATCGGGACGCACACGAACCCGGAGGTGTGCTGGATCACGAAGGCCATCTGGTCGGTGGTCACCGCGTCGGCAGCGAGCACGAGGTCCCCCTCGTTCTCGCGGTCCTCGTCATCGACGACGACGACCATGCCACCCTGGGCGAGGATGGCGACCGCTTCCTCGATGCTGGCGAAGGCGCTCATGCGTCCTCCTGCGGGAGGGCGTACGGGCTCGGCGCACCCCCGGCGAGCAACTGCTCGACGTACTTGGCGACGACGTCCACCTCGAGGTTCACGCGGTCGCCGACCCCGAGCTGACCGAGCGTGGTGACCGCCAGGGTGTGCGGGATCAGCCCGATCCGGAAGGTGCCCTCATCGTCACGGTCGACGACGGTCAGGCTGACCCCGGAGACCGTGATCGAGCCTTTGGGGACGAGGTAGCGGGCGAGGTCCGCCGGTGCCTCGACGCGCAGGAACACCGTGCCAGGCAGCTCCTCGAGGTCGCTGATCACCCCGACGCCGTCGACGTGCCCCTGGACGAGGTGGCCACCGAAGCGGCTGTCGGCACGCATGGCCCGCTCGAGGTTCACCGGGCGTCCAGGGGTGAGGTCACCCAGGGCGGTAGCGCGCATGGTCTCGGCCATGAGGTCGGCCGTGAACCCGTCGCCGGGCAGGGTCGTGACCGTCAGACAGGTGCCGTCGACGCTGATCGAGTCCCCGATCCGCGCGCCATCGAGCACGTCGCGGCACGCGATGTGCAGGCGGGCCGAACGGTCCTGCACGTCGATCCCTGCGACGCTGCCGAGCTCCTCGACGATCCCGGTGAACATCCTCACTCCTGGTGCTGGGGGTGGCGGTGGTCGTAGCGCACCCGCCGGACGTGCTGCACGACGAGGTCCTCGCCGGCACCACCGATGCGCTCGAGCTCCCAGCCCGCGCCCGGGGGTGGTGCGGTCACGCGACCCGGTGGGCTGGAACCGAGGTGGACGGCGATGTGCCGCACCGACCGATCGACCAGACCCGCGGCGAGCAGGGCACCAGACAGGGTAGGGCCCGGCTCGGCGAGCAGGGACACGACCCCGGACGCCGGCAGCGCCGCCAGCGCCGCCGCCAGGTCGACGCCCCCCGACGGCCGCGTCATGGTCTCACGCCCCGTACCGGCAGGCTCGGGGCCCGGCTCGGCACCCCGTTCAGCGCCCAGCTCGGCACCCCGTCCGGCACCCATCGTGCGCGACGGCGACGCAGTCGGGACCGTCACCA
>JBKHDS010000330.1:0-2991 GCA_046541215.1 Nitriliruptoraceae bacterium | reverse complement strand
CCTCGGCGACGCGGACCGTCCCCTGGTCCGGCGTGCGAAGGCCGAGCAGGAGCGCGGCCAAGGTGGACTTGCCGGCCCCGGAGGCGCCGAGGACCGCGAGCCGCTCACCGGGGGTGATCTCGAGGTCGACGCTCGCCAGGGCCGGTGCGGCACGGTCCGGGTAGGTCACCGTGACCCCTTCCAGGCGCAGCGGTGCCGTCGCCGGGTCGGGAGGGTGCGCGAGGTCGGGGCCGCTGGTCGGCTCGGGCGGCCGGTCGTCGTCGAGGAGGGCGAGGAGCCGGTCGGAGGCCGCGGCCCCGTCCTCGTTGGCGTGGAACTGCGTCCCGACGTTGCGTAGCGGGAGGAACGCCTCCGGGGCGAGCAGCAGGGCGATGAGGACCGGCTCGAAGGTGATCCCGGTGGCCTCGGCGAGCCGGACCCCGGCGATGACCGCGACGGTGGCGACGCTGAGCGCAGCCAGCAGCTCGAGCGCCAGCGCGGACAGGAACGCGACCCGGAGCGTCTCCAGGGTCGTGGTGCGCAGCCGCTCGGCGCCGGCCCGGACCGCGGTGGCGACGCGGTCGCCCGCCCGCGCCACGTGCACGACCGTGAGGCCCTGCAGGACCGTCAGCAGCTGGCCGGACAGGCCGGTCAGCGCCCGGAAACGTCGTCGGGTCGCCGCCCGGGCCGCCAGGCCGATCAGCACCATGAAGAGCGGGATCAGCGGGAGGGTGATGACCAGGACGAGTGCCGAGGTCGGATCGAGCGTGGCGACGTAGACCACGATCGTCACCGGGATGATCACCCCGGCCAGCAGGGCTGGCAGGTACCCACCGAACACCCCGTCCAGGGCGTCGATGCCGTCCGTCAGCGCCGCGGCGAGCCCGCCGGTGTCCTCGTCCACCTCGCCGGGGGGACGGCGCGCCACCTCAGCGACCACGGCGCGGCGCAGCCCCGACTTCACCCGGGCGGCGGTGCGGTGCCCGAGCAGCGCCGTGGCCCAGGTCGCGGCGGCGCGCACCGCCACCGCACCGGCCAGCCACCAGAGCAGGTGGCGGTGCTCGCTGAGCGGTGCCCCCTCGAGGAAGGTCCGGGCCGCGATCGACCCGAGCGCGGTGGCCTGGACCAGTAGCGCCAGCGCCGTGACGAGCGCGAGCACCGCCCCGACCCCGAGCAGCCGCGGAACGGCGGGGTCGAAGCGCAGCAGACGCGGGTCGACCGGCGGCCGGCTGGCCCGGTCGTTGAGCCGCTGGCCGGGCAGGGGCCGGCCGAGGTCGTGCTCGCCTTCCGACTGCTCGCCGTCCACGAGCTCGCTCCCGCCGCGATCGGCGGCGGGGGTGTCGGCGGGCGCGGCGATGGGTGAGGTGGTCACGGCGAGGGAGCGTACGGGCCGAGCCGGACCTCGGGCAGCGCGGGGCACCGTTCCTACGCCCCCGCGCAGGGATCACGCCCCGCGCGCCTGGCTCCCGCCCTGCCGACCGGCTCAGGCGTCCGCGACGTCGACGTCCGTGCCACTCTCGGTGTCGTCCTCGCGGACCTTCTTGGCGGCCTTCGCCTGGGCGAGCCGCCGATCGATGACCTGCAGCGGGGTGTCCGAGGGTGCCTCGACGCTGTCACGGCTGACGCGGTGCCGGAACACCCAGTAGCTCCACGACTGGTAGGCGATCACGATCGGCACGAACACGATCGCCGCCCAGCTCATGATCGTGAGCGTCAGGTCGCTGGCCTTGGCGTTCTCGATCGTGATGTCGAAGGCCGGGTCGATCGAGGACACGAGCAGTCGCGGGTAGAGGTTCAGGAACAGCGTCAACGTCGTCAGGGCGATCATCGAGGTGGTGGCCACGAAGGCCCAGCCGTGCAGCTTCTCGCGCAGCAGGAGCGGCACGGCGACGGCCGCACCCATCGCCGAGACGGGCACGATGCCCGGGACCACGCCCATGTCGCCGGCGGCGACCGCGTTGAAGTAGGTCCAGACGAGGAAGCCGATGATCCCGACCGCGGTGACGACCGAGAGCCCGAGCCCGAGCTTCTCGGCGCGCTGCTGGATCTCGCCGCCGTCCTCGGTCTTGAGGGCGAGGTAGACCGCTCCGTGCAGCGTGAACATCAGCAGGGTCCCGACCCCCCCGAGCAGGGCGTAGGGGTGCAGCAGGTCGAGCAGCGACCCCACGAACAGCCCGTCCGCCTCGATCGGGATCCCGCGGACGAAGTTCGCGAAGGCCACGCCCCACAGGATCGCCGGGAGCAGCGAGCCGTAGAAGATCGCCTGGTCCCACCGCCAGCGCCACCGCTCGTCGGTGCGCTTGCCGCGGAACTCGAAGGCGACCCCGCGGACGATCAGCCCGATCAGGATGAGGAACAACGGCAGGTAGAAGCTCGAGAACACCGTCGCGTACCACAACGGGAACGCCGCGAACATCGCACCGCCCGCGGTGATCACCCACACCTCGTTGCCATCCCAGACCGGTCCGATCGTGTTGATCAGCACCCGCCGGTCGGTGTCGTCGTGCGCGATGACCTTGGTGAGGATGCCGACCCCGAAGTCGAAGCCCTCCAGCACGAAGTAGCCGATGAACAGCACGGCGATCAACGCGAACCACAGGGTCTCGAGGTTCATCCAGTCCATCGTGGGTCCTCCTGGCGCTCCGGGCGCGTCGTGGGGTGGGACAGGCCCGGGCTCAGTAGCCGCCGCTCAGCGGGGAGAAGGTGCGGTGCTGCTCGTCGACCTCGCCCTCCTCCGCGCCGGGGGGCCCGGCCTCGATGTGGCGCTTGAGCAGCCCGATGGTGACCACCATCAGCACGCCGTACACGAGGGTGAACCCGGACAGGGTGAGCACGACCTCGAGCGTCGAGACGGCCGGGGAGACCCCGTCCTCGGTGCGCAGCAGCCCGTAGGCGACCCAGGGCTGGCGCCCCATCTCGGTCAGCACCCAGCCGGCGGTGTTGGCGATGAAGGGCAGCGCCATCGCCCAGGGAAGCGCCCGCAGCCACAGCCGGTTCACGCGGCTGTCGGTG
>JBKHDS010000329.1:0-3003 GCA_046541215.1 Nitriliruptoraceae bacterium | reverse complement strand
CCACCGTGGCGATCACCGGGTCGGTCGGCAAGACCACCGTCAAGGACCTCACCGTCGCCGCGGTGGGCGCCGGACGCGCCGCCCACGCCTCGCGCGGCTCGTTCAACAACGAGCTCGGGGTGCCGCTCACCGCGCTCGGCCTCGAGCGTGACACCGAGGTGCTCATCGCGGAGATCGGTGCCCGCCACCGGGGCGACATCGCCGACCTCGCCCCGATCGTGGCCCCCGACGTCGCGGTCGTCACCTCCGTCGCCGCGGTCCACCTCGGCATCTTCGGCTCGATCGACGACATCGCCGTGGCCAAGGCGGAGCTGGTCGCCTCGCTCGGACCCGAGGGGCTCGCGGTGCTGCATCTCGCCGACCCCCGGGTCGCGGCGATGGCCGGGCTCGCACCGAGGAGCCTCACGGTCGCCATCGACCGGCCCGATGCCGACGTGCACGCCCGCGAGGTGGTGCTCGACCGTCGGGCGCGCGCCCGGGCCCGTGCCGTCACCCCGTGGGGCCAGGCGCAGCTCGAGGTCCCGCTCGCCGGCCGGCACCAGCTCGTCAACGCCCTGTTCGCCCTCGCCGTCGCCGGCTCCCTCGAGGTCGACGTGGCCGCCGCCGCCGCCGCGATCAGCGACGCCGCCGTGTCACCGTGGCGCAGCGCCGTCACCGAGGTCGCGGGGGTCACCGTCCTCGACGACGCCTACAACGCGAGCCCGACCGCGGTCCGGGCCGCGCTCGACACCCTGCAGGCGATCGAGGGGGAGGGGCGCCGGGTCGCCGTCCTCGGCTGGATGGCGGAGCTCGGGCCGACCGCGGTGCAGGAGCATGCCCGCATCGGCGCGCGCTGCGCCGAGCTCGGCCTCGATCACCTCGTCGTGGTCCGCAGCGCCGAGGACGAGGCGGGCGAGGCGGGCCACCTCGCGACCGGGGCACGGGCGGCCGGCCTCGTCGCGGTCACCGAGGTGGCCGGGGCGGAGCAGGCCGCCGCGCTGCTCGCTGACCTCCTCGCGCCCGGTGACGTCGTGCTGATCAAGGCCTCCCGGGTCGCGGGCCTGGAACGGGTGCTGCGGCACCTGGCCGCGACGATCGGTGCGGAGGTGGACGCGTGATCGCCCTGCTCATCGGCGCCTCCGTCGCCCTGATCGTCGCCCTGGTCGGCACACCGCTGCTCATCAGCTACTTCCAGGCGCGCGGCTTCGGCCAGCCGATCCGGGACGAGGGGCCGCAGAGCCACCGCTCCAAGGCCGGCACCCCGACGATGGGGGGCACCGCCATCGTGCTCGCCGCGCTCATCGGGTACGGGGTCGCCCACCTCGGTAGCGCCGAGCTGACCGTGGGCGGGCTGCTCGTGCTGTTCACCTTCGTCGGCATGGCCGTCGTCGGCTTCGCGGACGACCTCATCAAGCTGCGGATGCAGCGCAACCTCGGCCTGAACAAGACCACGAAGTTCGCGGGCCAGGCGCTCATCGCCGTGGCCTTCGCCACCCTGGGACCACAGCTCGCCGACCTGCCCCGCAACATCTCGATCGTCGGCGACCTCGCCATCGAGGTGTCGACGCCGGTGTTCATCCTGTGGATGTTCCTGCTGCTGACCGGCGCGTCGAACGCGGTGAACCTCACCGACGGGCTCGACGGGCTGGCCGCGGGCTCCGCCTCCCTGGTCTTCGGGGGCTACATCCTCGTGGGCTTCTGGCAGTTCCGGAACTCCACCGACTACGGCCTCGGTTCCGCCGAGGCGCTCGACCTCGCCATCATCGCCGCGGTCGTGACCGCAGCCTGCGCCGGGTTCCTCTGGCACAACGCCCCGCCGGCCCGCATCTTCATGGGTGACACCGGCTCGCTGGCGCTCGGCGGGCTGCTGGCCGGCCTGGCCGTGGCCACGAACACCCAGGTGCTGCTCGTGCTGTTCGGGGGGCTGTTCGTGGCCGAGACCCTGTCGGTCATCATCCAGGTCGCGGTGTTCCGCACCACCGGCAAGCGGGTGTTCCGGATGGCCCCGATCCACCACCACTTCGAGCTGGTCGGTTGGCAGGAGACGACCATCATCGTGCGCTTCTGGATCCTCGCCGCGCTCGGCGTCGCCCTGGGCCTCGGGGTGTTCTACGCCGAGTGGATCTCACGGGTGGGGACGGTGCCGTGAGCCGGGGAGACGCCCCTGGGACACCGCCGGGCGCGGTGCCGCTCGGCGTGCGGCGGGCGCTGGTGATCGGCGCCGGCCGGTCCGGGCTCGCTGCGGCCCGGCTGCTCGTCGACGCCGGGGCCGAGGTCACCCTCGTGGAGGAGGCCGCTGACGCCGTGGTCGCCGCCGAGGCGGGCATCGAGGTGGTCCTCGGCCGCCCGGCGCGCGAGCTGCTCGACGAGCGGGTGGAGCTGGTCGTGCCGTCGCCGGGGGTGTCCGAGCACGCACCGGCCCTGCGCACGGCCCGGGCGCGGGGCATCGCGATCTGGTCCGAACCGGAGCTCGCGCTGCGGCGCTACCCGCGACGCCTGCTCGGCGTCACCGGGACGAACGGCAAGACGTCGGTGACCGAGCTGCTCACGGCGATGGCCCGCACGGGCGGAGTGCCGGCTCTGGCCTGCGGCAACATCGGCACACCGGTGAGCGAGGTCGCCGCCGCGAGCGCGGTCGACGACGTCCTCGTCGCCGAGCTGTCCAGCTTCCAGCTGCGGTTCACCGAGCGGCTGCGCGCCGAGGTGGCGGTCCTCACCAACCTCGCGCCCGACCACCTCGACTGGCATGGGGACCTCGCCCACTACCAGGCCGCCAAGGCGCGCCTGTTCACCACCCAGACCGCCGCCGACTGGGCGGTGCTCCCCGCCGACGACCCGGTCGCCGCCGCGGTCCGGGCCGGCCAGGGCGCGGCGCGCCTCGCGCACTTCCGCCCCGACGGGCCCGTGCCGCTCGGGGTCGGGTGGCAGCCGGACGGGGCGCTGGGGACCCTGGTGTGGCGGGGGGATGGCGCGGCGCAGGAGGTCGTCCCGGTCGCGGCCCTCGCCGAGGACGGCGGCCCGGTG
>JBKHDS010000328.1:0-3009 GCA_046541215.1 Nitriliruptoraceae bacterium | reverse complement strand
GCCAGGCCGCGAGCGGCCGGGCGGACCCCCAGTACGCCGCCGGGTCCTGCTCGCGTAGCGCGGCCCGGTTCGCCAGCACGCGGGCCGGGTCGACGTCGTAGGTGACGTACCCCCCGCCGAAGGTCGCGACGCGCTCGCGCAGGCCCTCTGCGGACAGCCAGCCCGACACCCGCTTGCCGAAGGCGTAGGTACCCGGGGCGGCGGCGTCGAAGGGTCCCGGCGGGCCGTAGTACCCGGACAGGTCCGCCCGGGTACGCAACCCCTCCTGCTCGATCATCGGCAGGCGCTTCGGCAGGGTCAGGTGGTGCAGGGTCACGCGTGGCACGTCGACCTCCGGGGGTGGTGGGCAACCGGCGGCGGCCCTCGTCGACCGGGGCGCGAGGGTAGTGGCCGCCGGCTCGGTGGGTGCTCGCCGACGCCGCCGACGACTCAGCTCGGCGTGGCCAGCGACGCCTCGTGCGCCTCGGCGACCTCCACCTCGTCGCGCCGGATGCCGAGCAGGAACAGCACCGCGTCGAGGTAGGGGACGCTGACCGCCGTGTCCGCCTGCTCGCGCACGACGGGCTTGGCGTTGAAGGCGATCCCGAGTCCCGCGGCGGCGAGCATGTCGAGGTCGTTCGCCCCGTCGCCCACCGCCACGGTCTGCTCGAGCGGCACGTGCTCGGCTGCGGCGATCCGGCGCAGCACCTCCGCCTTGCCGGGCCGGTCGACGACCGGTCCGAGCACCCGCCCGGTGATGACGCCATCGACGATCTCGAGCTCGTTGGCCACGGCGTGGTCGATACCGAGGTCGGCGGCGAGCCGGTCGGTGACGGCGGTGAAGCCACCGGAGACGATCGCGACGGTGTAACCGAGGCGCTTGAGGGTCCGGACGAAGGTGCGCGCCCCGGGGGTGAGCCGGATCAGGTCGCCGACCTCATCGAGGACCCTCGCGGGGGTGCCTGCGAGCTTGGCGACCCGCTCACGCAGGCTCTGCTCGAAGTCCAGCTCCCCCGCCATCGCGCGGGCGGTGATGGCCGCCACCTCGTGCTCGCACCCGGCCTCGGCGGCGAGCAGCTCGATCACCTCGTCCTGGATCAGGGTGGAGTCGACGTCGAGCACCACGAGCCGCTTCGCGCGTCGCTCGAGGTTCTGCGGCTGCAGGGACACATCGACCCGCTGCTCCCGCGAGGCGGCGACGAGCAGCGTGCGCATCCGGTGCAGCTCGCCCCCGAGCACGGTGAACTCGAAAGCGGTCACCGGCTCCGCCGCCAGGCGCACGATGCGGTCGATGTTGCCACCGCCTTCGGCGATCGCGCGGGTCACCGCGCGCAACCCACCGGGGGTGAGCGGCTTGCCGATCACGGTCACGATCGACCGGGTACTCGGCGTCGGCGGCTCGGCGGTGGTCACCACCTCGAAGTCGAGCTGCAGCTCGTGCTCCCAGCCGTGGTAGAGCAGCTCCTTGAGCACGTCGTCCGAGGTCCCGAGCCCGATCGACAGGTCGAGCGTGAGCCGGCCGCGCACGACGACCTGCTCCATGTCGTACAGGTCGGCGCCCGCCTCCTCGAGCACCCCGAGCAGCCCGGCGGTGATCCCCGGGCGGTCGCGGCCGGTGCAGCGCACCAGGATCGTGCGGGTGTGCTCGTCCATCGCCCTCGAGCCTAGCGGTGGGGCCGGTCCGGACCGCCCACGTAGGCTGCGCGCCATGGTCACCTCCAACCCCGCCCTCGCTCAGCTCGGCGGCAACCGGCTCGCCGGGCTGCAGGAGCTCGCTGCCCGCCTCCGGGCCGACGGCGCCCCGCTGCACGACCTGTCGATCGGGGACCCGGACGAGCCGACGCCGGCGCCGATCCGCCAGGCGCTCATCGACGCGCTCGGGCCGGTCTCCAGCTACCCGACCGCGGCCGGTCAGCCGGCGCTGCGCGCGGCGGTGGCCGGGTGGTTCGCGCGCCGCCACGGGGTCGAGGTCGATCCCGACACCGAGGTGGTGCCGACCTCCGGGAGCAAGGAGGCGATCTTCCACCTGCCGCTGGCGGTCGTGGATCCGGCCGGTCCCCGCCGGCACGTGGTGTGGGGCGAGCCGGGCTACCCGACCTACGCCAGCGGCACGGTGTTCGCCGGCGGCGTGTCCGACCCGGTGCGGCTGACGCCGGAGGGCGGGTGGCGCCTCTCCCTCGCCGACCTGCCCGCCGAGCGGTTGGCACGGGCCTGCCTCGCCTGGGTCAACCACCCCCACAACCCGACGGGCGCCGCGGCGGACCTGGCCTGGTTCCGGGAGCAGGTCGAGGTCGCTCGCGCGCACGATGTGCTGCTGGTGTCCGACGAGTGCTACCAGGAGCTGTGGTTCGACACCCCCGCCCCCTCGGTGCTGGAGGCCTGCGACGGCGACCACCAGGGGGTGCTCGCGGTCGTGTCCCTCTCGAAGCGGTCGGGGATGACCGGCTACCGCTCGGGGGCGATCGTCGGCGATCCGGCGCTGATCGCCCGCCTGAAGCTCCTGCGGCCGCACGTGGGGACCGCGTCCCCGGACTTCGTCCAGGCTGCAGCGATCGCTGCGTGGGACGACCAGACCCACGTCGACGAGCGGCGGGAGATCTTCCGCGCCAAACGCGAGGTCGTGCTCGACCATCTCGCGGCCGCGGGCATCGAGGTGTCCGGATCGGACGCCTCGTTCTACGTCTGGTTCCGTGCCCCCGGCGGGGACGACGCGGCCTACGCCGAGGCGTTGCTGCACGAGCGCATCGTGGCGTCCCCCGGGCGGGCGTTCGGGCCGGGAGGGACGGGGTGGCTCCGGCTCGCGCTGGTCCCGACCCTCAAGGGCTGCCGGGCCGCGGTCAGCGCCTGGCGCGCCGCGCTCGACGCCGGTCGGCTCCCGACCGGCTGAGAACGCCAGCCCCGTCTCAGTCGACAGGCAGCCCCGTCCCGTCAGCCACGCCGGCCCTGCGCGCAGCACGGCGGTCCCGCCACCGCTGGACCGCGCTCGCGGTCAGCCCGCCCATGTAGACGAGCGAGAACGCGACCAGCGCG
>JBKHDS010000327.1:0-3014 GCA_046541215.1 Nitriliruptoraceae bacterium | reverse complement strand
CGTGTCGGATCCGACGGTCGCCGACAAGCATGCGGCCATGGCCGAGGAGCAGGCCCACCTCCACCGCATCCACGACCGCGTGGAGTCGCTGCGGCGCCGTGCCGAGGAGCGCGCCGCTGAAGCCGCTGCGGACCGGTCCGGAGCGACCTTCCAGGCGCGCTACGAGCGGGACGTGACCGCACACCACCACGCGAGCCGGCGCGCCCGCTACACCTTCGGTGACGTCGAGAGCCTCGCCTTCGGTCGGCTCGACCTCGCCGACGGGGATGGGCTCCACATCGGCCGCGTCTCGGTGATCGACGAGGACGGGGATGTGCTCCTCGTCGACTGGCGCGCTCCGGCGGCCGCGGCCTTCTACCAGGCGACCAGCGCCCAGCCGATCGGTGTGGCGCGACGCCGGACCCTGCTCACGCGCGGCCGCACCCTCATCGATCTCGACGACGAGCTCCTCGACGGGGCCGCGGCGGATCGGCTCGGTCTCACCGCGGTGACGGGCCAGGGCGCGCTGCTCGCGGCACTGAGCCGCGAGCGCAGCGGGCGTATGCGCGACATCGTGGCGACCATCCAGGGCGAGCAGGACCGCATCATCCGTGCCCCCGCCTCCGGGACGCTCGTCGTGGCGGGCGGCCCTGGCACGGGCAAGACCGTGGTCGCCCTGCACCGGGTCGCCTACCTGCTGTACCGGGACCGTGACCGGTTCGAGGGTCGCGGGGTGCTCGTGATCGGACCGTCGTCGGCGTTCACCGAGTACACGGCCCGGGTCCTGCCGGCCTTGGGCGAGGACCGTGCGGTGCAACGGCCGCTGGCTGGCCTCGCGCCACGGGGGAGCCGGGTGCACGGGTGGGATGCGCCCGAGGTGGGACGGATCAAGGGCAGCCTCGCGATGGTCGAGGTGCTGCGCCGGACCCTGGAGCGCGCGCTGCCGCCGATCCCGCCGACGACGAGGTTCTCGTTCCAGGGCACGACCGTGACGGTGCCGGGGCACCGGCTGCGGTCGCTGCGCCAGCGCCACCTCGGGCGGCTGCAGCCGGACACGTCGGGTGGTGCGTACCACGACCGGACCCCGGTGGCGGTGGAGGCGCTCGAGGACGCGCTGTTCTCGGCCTGGACCGCGGCCCACCGTGCGGCGGGGCACCGCGTGCCCGAGGATCGGGACCTCGTCGCGTTCGTCTCGACCATCGATGCCGCTCCCGAGGTCGTGCTGCTGCGCCGCTGCTTCTGGCCGGAGCTGGACCCCGACGAGACCCTGGCGGCGCTGGCGACGGGCCGCATCGACCTCGCCGACGTCACCGAAGGACTCCTCAGCCCTCACGACCGGGATCGGCTCGTAGACGCGTGGAGCCACGCGGCGTGCTGGACGATCGATGACGTCGCCCTGCTGGATGAGCTCGTCGCCCTGCTCGGCGTCGCACCGTCGAAGCGCCCGCCGCCCTCGCGGCGTGAGGCAGAGGAGGATCCGGGCCTGCGGCTGAGCACCGAGGCGCTGCACGTGGATGTCGCGCCCGCGGACGTCGAGGCCGAGGGGTACCGCGACTTCGCCCACGTCGTGGTCGACGAGGCGCAGGATCTGACGCCGATGCAGTGGCGTGCGGTGAGCCGCCGGGGCCCGTACGCCTCCTGGACGGTGGTCGGCGACCTCGCGCAGCGCAGCCGGGTGGCCGAGCCGGCCTCCTGGGACGAGGTCGCGCGCCTGATCGGCCGCCGGTCCGTGGAGGTGGCGACCCTGGAGGTGAACTACCGGACCCCGATGGAGATCGCGGACCTCGCACGTGATGTCCTCGAGGCCGCCGGTCACGACCCCGCGCTGGCACCGCGGGCGGTGCGGGCCGCCGGTCACCGGCCGCGCCACGTCCTCGCCACCGACCTCACCGCGGCCGCAGCGCAGGTCGTGGCGGATCTGCTGGTGCGACGCGGCGGGACGCTCGCGGTGCTCTCCGACGAGGACGCCGTCCCCGACCTGCGCGCTGCCGTCGAGGAGATCGTCGGGCCGGAACGGGAGCGTGTCCGCGTGCTCGAGGTCCGCGAGGCGAAGGGGCTGGAGTTCGATGACGTGGTGGTGGTCGACCCCGTCCGCATCATGCACCGCAGCGAGGTCGGAACCCATCAGCTGTACGTCGCGGTGACCCGCGCGACCCGGTCCCTCACCGTGTGCACGCGACCTGCAGACCGGTTCCCGGGCCAGGAGCGGTGCGACGTCATCGAGCTCGACCGAGGTCCTGACACCCCGACACCCCGCTAGGGCCGTCCCGGTCGCCGGGCCGTCGCTGGTCCTCGGTCCCTGCGCCGACGCGGACGCGTCCAGAGCAGGGCCGTCCCGGTCGCCGGGCCGTCGCTGGTCCCCGGTCCCTGCGCCGACGCGGACGCGTCCAGGGCAGCCACGGGACGTCGGGGTCGAGGAGCACGGTCACGGCCCGCACGCGGATACGTCGTCGACCAGCTGCGACGTCGCGACCGGCGGGGGCCACTCGCTGGGCGCACGCGGGACGAGCCTCGGCGTCTTGCGGCGTCGCGATCGGTGGGTGCCCGTCGCCAGGCGCGCACGGGACGAGGCTCGGCGCGATCGCCGAGCCGGCCATCCTGCTCTCGCCGCCGCGCCTACGGTCATGGACTCGGTCCGAGCAACGGCGGCTGCGTCGCGACGGCAGGGGGTGCGCTGCGCCTGCCCGAAGCATCCGGCGCCAGGGGTCTCTCGTCCCGGGGTTCGTACCGACCGCCCGACCGACGGTTCGGTCGGCAGGTGGGCGTCACCTGTCGCGTCGTTGCGCCCCCTACCGATCGCGAGTCCGGTGGGGCGGGTCCTGCCGACGCGTGCGGCGCTAGGTCGGTGCCGGGCGACGTGACACCCGGTGGGGCGGGTCCTGCCGACGCGTCCGGCGGTGGGGCGGTGCCGGACGACGCGTCCGGCGGTGGATCCGTCCCGGCGCCATGGTCGGCGAACGTGCGTCGGTAGGAGACCTCTCGACCCTTGATACCGATCCGGTACCCCCCGTGGTCGAAGCGACGGTGGTGCCGCC
>JBKHDS010000326.1:0-3016 GCA_046541215.1 Nitriliruptoraceae bacterium | reverse complement strand
CGATCGTCTTGATCACCGCCACGTTCCCACCTCCAGCCATCGACCGAGCGTAGGTGCTCGACCACCGGGGGGGGAGGGGTCAACGCAGGTAGAGGATCACCGTCATCCCCACGATCATCCCGATCGCGGCGACGATGGCTGCGGGCATCCCGAGCCGGCTGCCCTTGACGTGGGCGACGAGGCCGAACCCCATCCCGAGGGGACCGAGGACCGCGGCGAGCCCTGTGAGCGCCGCCGCCAGGCCGAACACCAGGCCGAGCACCGCGAGCGGGGTCGCGAACCGGGGTGAGGCCTCGATCGGGGCGAAGGGGTCGTGCTCCGGTGTGGCCGCCACGGCAGATCCTCGGTGCGGGGTCGTCCATCGGGGTATCAGGCCCGCCGGTTCGTGCCGCGGGCCGACGGTGCCCGGGTCGAGCAGGGGGAGGGAGGCGCCGGCATCGGACCGATGCTGCAGCGCGGCATCAGCCTTCCTGATGTCCAGGGGCGCTGCCAAGCGTGCTCTGCCGCGTCGGAAGGTGAGGGTACCTGCGCACCCGCTACGGTCGCGGCGGGAGCAGACCGGCGGTCGCCAGACACCGGCCGAGCGGGCCGTCGCGGACCGGCGGTCGCCTCGACGACGTGAGCCGGCCGCAGCAGCCGGAGCACCACCACCCTGGGAGGTCGCGGTGAGCAAGCTGGCGATGACAGCCGAGGAGCGCGATCGCTACCTCGCCGAGGAACGGGTCCTGCGACTCGCGACCCTCGATGAGGACGGCTGGCCTGCGGTCGTGCCCGTGTGGTTCGTCTGGCACGAGGGGGCCTTCTGGGTGTGGAACCTGACCCGTGCCAAGCGCACGGCCAGGCTGGAGGCCGGCACCAGGGCGGCGTTCGTGGTGGACAGCGGCCGGGAGTACGTCGAGCTCCGCGGCATCTCCGGTCGCTTGACCTACGCCTTCGTCGCGGACGACGACGTCCCTCTCCAGGTCCGTCGCGACTTCTCCCTGAAGTACTTCGGGACCGACCACCCGCTCGAGCCGGCCGACCATCACCGGTGGTTGCGACTCGAGCCGGTCAGCGCGGCGAGCTGGGACTTCCGCAAGCAGTACGGCTCGGCGGACGGCTCCTGACGGCCGGCCTGCGGGTCAGCTCCGCGTGACACGCCGGATGCGCACCGGACCGCGGGCCGTCGACGGGTCGACGACGCGCCCGTCCTGGGTGAGCTCGACCTCGCCGCGTGCGACGAGACGTCGTGCGGCGCGCCGCGCGGGCTCCATGAGCGCCCGCCACCCCTCGGCATCGCCTGACGCCCGGGCGGCGGCAGCGCCCCGCGACCGGGGGGTGGCAGCGCCCGGCGACCCGGTGGCAGCAGCGCCCGGCGACCTAGCGGTGGCATCGTCCGCCGGCCGTGCGGTGGCATCGTCTGCCGGCCGCGCGGTGGCATCGACGGCTTCGGACCGCTTCGCCGCCACCCGTCGAGCGGCCTCGGAGGGGCAGATCGTGGCGCCGACGGCCCGCTGGCCGAGCAGATCGAGTATCGCTGCCTCCAGGGCGTGGTCGACCGCGCGGACCCTGCGGCGACGGCAGGAGTCGGAGCAGTAGCGCACCTGCTCCCAGTCGCGCGCCCACGCCCTACGCCAGGCGAACCGCCGGCCGCAGCTCGCGCAGAGCTTCTCGGGGAGAGGTGCCATACCTGCACTTCGCGACCAGGGCGTTCGACGGTTGCTCCCCACCTTCCGCCCGGACGTCCGAGCAGAACCGGGGGAGCAACCCGCACGAACACCCCCGGCCGGGGCACGGCCATGGCACCCGCCCCCAGCCCGGCCCGGCCCGGCCAGACCTACCCCTCGGGCCCGCCGGCAGCACCGCCGCCGGTCAGGCGGTCAGCACCCGCAGCGCCGAGCGTGCCGCGTGCGCTCCCGGCATGCCGTGCACCCCGCCCCCCGGTGGCGTCGACGAGGAGCACAGGAACACCCCGGGCACCCCCGTGGCGTACGGGTCGGTCGCGAACCGCGGCCGCGCCACCAGCTGCCACGGCAGGTTCGCGCCACCGCCGATGTCGCCGCCGACGAGGTTGGGGTTCGCGGCCTCGAAGTCCGCGGGCGTGGTCACGTGGCGCGCCACGATCCGGTCGCCGAAGCCCGGTGCGAACCGCTCGATCTGCGCCTCGATCAGCGGCGCGACGTCGTCGGTGCAGCCGTGGGGGACGTGCGCGTAGGCCCACAGCGGCGTGATCCCGTCCACCTCGCGGGTCGGATCGGCGACGTGCGGCTGCGCGACCAGGGTGAACGGACGCTCGGGGAGCCGTCCCGCGACGACCGCAGCCTCCGCCGCGACCAGCTCCTCCAGGCTCCCGCCGAGGTGGAGCGTGCCGGCGCGGCGTGCGTCCGGCGCGGCCCACGGGACGGCGCCACGCACCGCGAGGTCGACCTTGAACGCCGCCGGCCCGTACCGCCAGCGCTCCGCCCGGCGCCGGTCGCGCGCAGGAAGGTGGTCGCCGAGGATGTGCGCGAGCCCGGTCGGGGTGGTGTCGAACAGCGCCACCCGGGTGCGCGGGAGGTCTCGGAAGGAGCGCACCTCCACCCCGGTCACCACCTCGCTACCCAGCTCCTCGAGCAGCGCGACCATCGCCCGCCACAGCGACACCGCACCCCCTTCAGCGAACGGCCAGCCGACCCGGTGCCCGGCCGCACCGAGCAGCACCCCGACCGCCCCGGTGACCGGCAGATCCAGCCGGCTGATGGCGTGCGCCGCCATCCCGGCGTACAACGCCGCGCCACGCTCGGTCGAGAAGGTCCGAGCGAGCAGGGTCGCGGGCACCAGCGCCGGCAGCCCCGCGCGAGCCGTCGCCAGCGGGTGCCGCGGGACCCGCACGATCGGCCCGAGCACGTCCGCAGCGAGCGCGTCGAACCGGCGCGTGGCAGCACCGACCAACCGGTCCCAGGCCGGCCCATCCGGTCCCAGCCCCGCGACGGTCTCCTCCAGGGACCGGCGTGCGACCACCGCGGTGCCGTCGTCGAGCGGGTGGGCGCAGTCGATC
>JBKHDS010000325.1:0-3026 GCA_046541215.1 Nitriliruptoraceae bacterium | reverse complement strand
ACCTCCAGTTCGATCGCCGCACCGGCACGGGTGAGGTCGAGGAACCGCACCCGCGTGCCGTCCTGGAACACGAGGGTGTGATCGACCGAGGGCCGGCCCACCAGGATCGTCACCCTCCCGATCGGGTACGCATGATGGTCGACACGGTAGACGCCGTCCACCGTGGTGAAGCTCGTGAGCCGGTCGCCGAAGCGCTCCGGTCCGGTCGGGAGGTTGGGCCCGGGGTGGTCGAAGAGCATGCCCTCCAGGGTCAACGTCGGGGTGGTGTCGACCCCGAAGATCTCCACCACCGGCCGGCGTGTCACCGAGTGGGTGTGGTGCAGCTCCACGCGCTCGCCGGGTTCCACGGCCCGCTCGAACAGCACCGGTCCGGTCGCGCCCTCACGCAGCACGATGCTCGGGGAACTCCCGCCCCGCAGCACGAGGAGCGAGAGCCCCGCCGTCAGCAGGAGCAGCAGGACGGGGAACCAGCGGCGCCGGGGCTGCCGGAGCCAGCGCAGCGTCGCGCCGGCCCCGGCCTCCCCAGGCAGGATGGTCACTGCTCGTCGTAGTAGCGCTGCGCACCTGGGTGGACGTCGATGGTGTTGCCATCCAGGGCGGTGTCGAGACTGATCTGTTCGCCCACCGCGACCGCGTTCGCGATCGACTCGGTCTCCTCGAACAGCACGCGCGTGAGATCGTAGGCGAGGTCCTCGTCGAGGTCGGGGCGCGCGTACAGCGTCGCCCAGTTCGTCACGGTGACCGCATCGGTGTCCTGTCCCGAGTAGGTCCCGGCCTCGATCGTCAGCGCCGACAGGGTCGGGTCGTCGGCGATGAGCTGGTCGAGCAGGTCGTCCGGGATCGAGACGATGCTGATGTCGACGGAGGTCGCCACCTCCTCGATCGAGCCTGCGGGCAGCGCGAGGATCGCGAAGGCCGCGTCGAGCCGGCCATCACGGAGCCCGTCGGCGGCCTCGCCGAAGGTGTCGTTGAAGGGCGTGATGTCGTTGTCGGGGTCGATGCCCTCGGCCTCGAGGATGGTGCGCGCGATGACCTCCGTGCCGGACCCGGGTGGGCCGAGGGCGACCCGCGCACCGGCGAGGTCGGCGATCTCGGTGATGCCCGACTCGGCCGTGGCGACGATCTGGGTGACCTCGCCGTAGATGTTGCCGATGGTCACGAACTCAAGCGGCGTCCCGTCGAACTCGCCCGTTCCCTCCGCCGCCGTGTCGGCGACGCCGTTGACGGCCAGGATCATGTCGACCTCGTCGCCGTCGAGCAGCCGCAGGTTCTCCACCGATGCGCCCGAGGACTGCGTGTTGACCCGGACCTCGTCGATGTTGTCGTTCCAGACCCCGGCCATCGCGCCGCCGAGGGGGAAGTAGGTCCCGCCCGTCGACCCGGTCGCCATCGTCAGGAACGTGCGGTCACCGCCGGCCTCGCCGTCGCCGCCCTCGTCGTCCCCGCCGCAGGCGACGAGGACCATCGCGCCCGCTGCCACCGCTGCTGCGAGACGCAGCGTGCGCCTACGTCCGTGCCATCCCATGGTCGCTCCTTGACTCTCCGGGTCGCGCCCGGTCTCCGGTGCGGCGCTCCGCCGGCAGAGGCGCCGTCGGGGCGGGGACGAGCGCTCGGTGCGCCGTGTGCCGATGCCGGCCTGGCTCCTGGCGGGACGGCCCCTCACGACCCCCCGCGGCAGCCACCCCTGGTGCGACGGACCGGTGCCTCGGAGCCGTTGCTCCGTCCGGCTGCGACCGAGCCATCCCACCTACCGCGGTAGTACCGGCGGCGACCCTACCGCGGACCACCCGAAGCGCCAAGCATGTTCCAGGGGCCGGGCATCGCCCGCCCTCCGCGGCGCTAGGGTTGCGAGCGTGTCGCAACAGCTCACCTCGGACGCTCGTGCGCCAGAACGGCGCGGGGCCCGCCCGACCGATGGATGACCGATGAGCACCCCGGAAGCGGCGCAGGACGCGGCAGCCCGCTGGGCCGCGCGGCTCGCGGCCTGGCGCGTCCCTGACGAGCACGCTGCGGCACCACCGCCCGCGGGCTTCCCCGTGCAGCGGTTCGCGGACATCGCGGACCTGGTCGTCACCCTCGACTCACCCTCGCGCCGGGTCGCCACGGCCGCGCTGCCCAAGGGCGGCACCGTGTTGGACGTGGGGTGCGGCGCGGGCTCCGGCAGCCTTCCCCTGGCACCGCCCGCCGGCCGGCTGGTCGGGATCGACCTGCAGGCCAGCATGCTGGAGGCCTTCCGCGAGCGTGCTGCCGCGCGAGGTGTCGTGGCCACCGCCGTGCTCGGGGCGTGGCAGGAGGTGCTGCCCGACCTCGTGCCGGCAGATGTGGTCGTCAGCCACCACCTGCTGTACGGCGTCGAGGACCTGCCGGGGTTCGCACACGCGCTCAGCGGGCATGCGCGCCGCCGGGTGGTGCTCGAGCTCAGCGACGTCCACCCCGTGTCCTGGACCGCGCCCTACTGGCGACCGATCCTCGGGATCGATCCGCCCGAAGGTCCCACCTGGACGGACGCGCTGGCAGTGCTGCGCGCCGCCGGGATCGAGGTGCAGGTCGAGCGCGAGGACGGGCCGGCTCCCCTGCCGGCGGAGACCGACGAGGACCAGCTGCGCTTCCTGCGGCGGGTCCTGCGCGTCGGGGATGACCGCGACGAGGAGCTGCGCACCTTGCTGCGCGACCACCCGAGGCCACCCTGGCGGCACGTGACCACCCTGTGGTGGACCACGACCTGACCGGACGATCGCCGTGCCAGCGCGCGCGGCCATCGTTGCGAACCGCTCGCAGCAGTGGGTAGGGTTCTGTCCGTCTCCTGCCGACTCCCGCGCCGGCCCGGCGCCCGCCCGAGCGCCCCGGTCGTGACCGGCGCGACCCATCCCCCCGGAGCGACATCGTGGCCCTGCGCATCGCTGCCTCCTCGACCGCCCACCCGCGCCTGCCGGGACGCGTGCTGCGCGGTGCGTTGGTGGCTGCTGCGGCCGGTCTGCTGCTGGTCGCCTGTGGTGACGACGGGGCCGTCGACGACGACGCCGCGG
>JBKHDS010000324.1:0-3037 GCA_046541215.1 Nitriliruptoraceae bacterium | reverse complement strand
GTCTCGCCGAGGGTGACCGCGAGGGTGGTCTTGCCCACCTCGCGGTCGGTGGGGATGTCCCGCAGGTTGTTGACCACCAGGAGCGCGACCGCGAACAGCCCCATCGGCACGGACGCGAGCAGCGGCAGCAGCGTGAGCCGAGCGTCCTGGACGTAGGCGCTGCCGGCGGTGGCGACCACCCCGAAGAACACGAACACCATCACCTCGCCGAGCGCCGCCGAGGCGTAGGGCTTCGGCCCGCCGCTGTAGCCGAGCGTGGCAGCGACGGCGAGCAGGCCGACCAGCAGCAGCTCCCAGCCGACCAGCCAGGCCAGCGCGAGCCCCGCGAGCGCCGCGACGGCCAGCGCGACGAGCACCGCGGTGCGCATCGCCGCCGGGGTGACGAGCCCGCTCGCCACCGCACGTCGCGGCGCGGTGCGAGCGGCGGTGTCGATGCCCTTCACCCCGTCGAAGTAGTCGTTGGCGTAGTTGACCGCGACCTGCAGGGCGAGCGCCACCACCAGCGCGAGCGCGGCACGTACCCAGGACAGCGCCGCGAGCGGCGTGGCGGCGGCGGCGGTCCCCACGGCGACCGGCGCGATCGCGGCCGGCAGGGTCCGGGGGCGGGCAGCCTCGAGGAAGGGGTTCATCAGTAGTGGTACGGGAACGCCGACCAGTCGGGATCGCGCTTGGCCAGGAAGCTGTCCCGGCCCTCCACCGCTTCCTCGGTCATGTAGATCAGGCGCGTGGCCTCGCCCGCGAAGACCTGCTGGCCGATCAGCCCGTCGTCGGTGAGGTTCATCGCGAACTTGAACATGCGCAGCGCGGTGGGGGACTTCGCGGTGATCCGTGCGGCCCAGTCCAGCGCGACCGCCTCGAGGTCGGCGTGGTCAGCGACCGCGTTCACCATCCCCATCCGGTGGGCGTCCACGGCCGAGTAGGTGTCCCCGAGCAGGAAGATCTCCCGGGCCCGCTTCTGGCCGACCTGCTTGGCGAGGTAGGCCGAGCCGAAGCCCCCGTCGACGGAGGCGACGTCGAGGTCGGTCTGCTTGAAGCGCGCGTGCTCACGGCTGGCGATGGTCAGGTCGCACACGACGTGCAGCGAGTGTCCGCCCCCGGCCGCCCAGCCCGGCACGACCGCGATGACGGCCTTGGGCATCATGCGGATGAGCCGTTGGACCTCGAGGATGTGCAGCCGGCCGGCCCGGGCCGGATCGATCTCGGCCGCGGTCTCCTCGCCCGGCCCGCCGGTGTAGCGGTACCCGTCGCGGCCGCGGATGCGCTGATCCCCGCCCGAGCAGAAGGCCCACCCCCCGTCCTTGGGTGAGGGGCCGTTGCCGGTCAGCAGCACGCAGCCCACGTCGGAGGTGGTCCGGGCGTGGTCGAGCACCCGCAGCAGCTCGTCCACGGTGTGGGGCCGGAAGGCGTTGCGGACCTCCGGCCGGTCGAAGGCGACCCGCACGGTGGCGAGGTCGCGGCCATCCTCAGGATGCACGGCTCGGTGGTAGGTCAGGTCGGTCAGGTCGCCGAACCCGTCGATGGTGCGCCAGCGGGTGGGGTCGAACAGCTCGGAGACCACGGCAGGCTCCCGGGGGGAAGGGGCGGGGACGTACGCTACCGCGCGGGCCCGACCTGGCCCCGCTGACCGCCTCCCGAGCCGAGGAGCGGCCCGGCCCGTGGCCTCCGACGCGCTCCACCCCCACACCCGGCGTGCGCCAGCGCGCCCGGTGCACGCGCTCATGCTCGAGCCCGGCGAGCTCACGGACGCGCTGGTGGCGACCTGGGCGTCGGGTGCGGCTGCGGCGGTGCTCCCCGTCCGCTCCTCCCCCACCGAGCGCGCGCAGCTGCTGGCGCTGCTGCGGCCGGCGCAGCTCGTGACCCGGGGCGCGGACGGCTCGCTCGCGCGCCAGAAGCTCCCCGACGCCGTCCCGGTCAGCGCCGAGGTCGCGCTGCTCGTCGCCACCTCGGGCAGCACCGGGGCGCGCAAGGCGGTGGCGCTGACCCAGGCGGCGCTCCAGGCCAGCGTCGACGCCAGCCTCGCGCGGCTCGGCGCCCGCCGGGGCGAGCGGTGGGGGCTCGTGCTACCGACCCACCACATCGCCGGGCTCAGCGTCCTGCTCCGGGCCCGCGCGCTCGGGACCGACGCGGTGGTCGCGAGCGACGCCGCGTCGCTGCTGCGCACGAGGGTCGAGCACGTCTCCCTCGTCCCGACCCAGCTCGCCGACCTGCTGGAGCGTGGCGTACCGCTCGATCACCCGCGCACGATCCTGCTCGGAGGCGCGCGGCCGGATCCTGTGCTGCTCCAGCGGGCCCGTGAGGCGGGCGCGCGGGTGGTGGTCAGCTACGGCATGACCGAGACGGTCGGGGGGTGCGTGTACGACGGGGTCCCGCTCGACGGCGTCGAGGTCGCGGTCACCGTCGAGGGTCGCATCCGGCTCCGTGGCCCGGTCCTCCTGCACTCCTACCGCACCCCGGACCCCGCCGGAGGGGTCCACGACCGCCCGGCCGTGGACCCGGACGGGTGGTTCACGACCAGCGACCTCGGCTACCTCGTCGACGGGGTGCTGACCGTCACCGGGCGCGCGGACGACGTCCTCATCAGCGGCGGCGTGAACGTGCCGCTCGCGGCGGTGCAGGCCGCGGTCGCGAGCCACCCGCAGGTGGCCGAGGCCGCCGTCACCGCGGTCGCGGACCCGCGCTGGGGCGAGGTGCCGGCAGCCGTGGTGGTGCCCTCCGACCCAGCTGCACCGCCGACGCTCGCCGCGGTGCGCGCCCACGTCAAGGCGCGGGCCCCGGCCGCCTACGCGCCCCGCCACCTCGTGCTCGTCGCCCAGCTACCCCGCGACGGGCTCGGCAAGGTCCCGCGGTCGGCGCTCGACGCGCTCGTCCGCGACGCCGGGAGCTGAGCCAGCAGGTGCCCGGGGCCAGCCGGTGACGCCCGAGCCGACCGGCGCCTCAGCCAGCGGGTGCCCCGGCCAGCCGGTGCTCCAGCCCGCGGGTGTCGGCCGCGGATCACCCGAGGGTGAGCACCATCATCGGCTCGCCGCTCGGCTCGGCG
>JBKHDS010000323.1:0-3045 GCA_046541215.1 Nitriliruptoraceae bacterium | reverse complement strand
CCGACGCCGGACCTCGAAGGCGACGACGCGGTCGGCCGCTGGGCCGGCTGGTCCGACGGCCCGCTCGACTGGGAGGGCGAGGAGCCGGGCCGGATCCACCGCGGCCCGCCTCCGGAAGGTTCCTTCGTCCCGCTGGAGCAGGTGGGTACTGACTACCGGAGCCCGGGCTACCGCGACTGACCCCGTGCGCCGACCGACCCGCCCGGGCGAGTCGGTCAGGCGGTGCCGTGCCGGAGCTTGGCGAGGACCGCCGGGATGGTCCGAACGAGGATGACCAGATCCCGCCGCAAGGTCCAGGTGTCGGCGTAGCGAACGTCGAGCTCGAGCATCTGCGCGGGGGAGAGCACGTCCCGCCCGGAGACCTGCCAGAGGCCGGTCATCCCCGGCAGGACGTCGAAGCGCCGCCGGTGCCAGGGTTCGTAGACGGTCACGGCCTCGGGGACGTCCGGGCGTGGCCCGACCAGGCTCATCTCGCCCCGCAGGACGTTGATGAGCTGGGGGAGCTCGTCGATGCTGCTCTTACGGAGGAAGCGCCCGACCGGCGTGATGCGGTCGTCGTCGGTCAGCTTGAAGACGATGGGTTCGACGGTCCCGTTGCCGTCCGCGTCACCCTCGTGTACGGGGATGCTGGCCTGCTCGAGCAGGGACCGGATGTGCTCGCGGTGCACCCGCTCGTCGGCGTCGATGCGCATGGTGCGCAGCTTGAGGATCGTGAAGGGCTGCTCGAAGCGGCCGACGCGTTCCTGGCGGAACAGGGCAGGTCCGGGGGAGGTCATCCGGATGGCCACCACAGCGGCAGCGAGCACCGGCGCGGCGAGCAGCAGCACGATCGCGGCGCCAGCACGGTCGAGGGCGCGCTTCGCGACGAAGGCGGGGCCGCGCTGCCGGGTCCGGGACGCCGCGGGGCTCGAGGCGACCCGTCGGCCACGCTCGTCGGGACGTCGGTCCGGTGCGGCATGCGTCATCGGGTCCTCCTCACCCCGAGCAGCTGGTCGTACACCCCGACGTAGGCGGGTGCCTGGTGCTCCCAGGCCAGCGACTCCTCGATCCGTCGGCGTCCGACATCGGCCATCGCCCGGCGCCGGTCCGGGTCGTCGAGCAGGGCGGCGATCGCCTGCCCGTAGGCCGCCGGGTCGTCGTCGGTCACGTACACACCGGCCTCCCCGGCGCTGATGCGGGTCTCGCGGACGTCGAAGGCCACCACCGGCAGGCCGGCCGCCAGGTAGTCCATGACCTTCATCATGGTCGCCCGGTCGGCGCGCGGTCCGGCCGGATCCGGAGCCAAGCCGAGCGTGCCACGGCCCAGGTACGCCGCGATCGTGTCGGCCTCGACCCAGCCGGTGAAGGTGACGTACGGCTCGATGTCCAGCTTGGCCGCGAGTCCACGGAGCCGACCCGCCCACTCGCCGTCGCCGAGGAAGGCGGCGTGGACGTCGCGGCGGCCGACATCGTGGACCAGGTGGGCCACGGCGCGCAGGGCCACGTCCACACCGTCGTCCGGACCCATGACCCCGAGCCAGACGAGCAGGTGCTCGGCCTCAGCGGGCACAGCCACGGCCTTCGAGGCCGGCGCCGGACGGGCTCGGCTGAGCTCCGGGCCGTTGCGGACCACGGTCACGTCCTCGGGCCGCTTGCCGCCGCGACGCAGGGCGACCTCACGGACGGAGTCGTTGGTGGCGATCACGTGGTCGGCGGTGCGCAAGGTCAGCCGTTCGAGCTGCTCGAGGATCCAGCGCAGGACCCCGCGCCGACCTGACCGTGCGGTGAACAGCTCCGGGGAGAGGTCGTGGTGGTCGAACACGAAGGGACGGCCTGCGAGGCGGAACGGCGCGGCGTGCACGAAGAAGACGTCCGGGGGGTTGCAGGCTTGGATCGCGTCGACGCCTTCGGTCGCCGCCACCTTCGCCAGCAGCGCCGCCATCGCCACGCTCGCGACCAGGTACTCGCGCACGTAGCCCACCACCCCCGTGCCTTCGGGCGCCGGCCGGAAGGTGTGCAGACGGACCTCGGGCAGCGTCCGGGCGACGCGCTCGTCCTCCCCACGGGGGCAGATCACAGAGACCTGGTACCCGGCATCCAGCAGTGCGCGGCACTCCCGGCGGACCCGGGCGTCGCGGGCGAGGGGCAGGTTCTCGAGCAGGATCACGATGCGTCGCGCGTCACGGGGCTTGCCGGCCCTGTCCGCCGCGGTCGCGGTGGGGTCACCTGTCGGGGTGTGCATGCGGGTTCCTCATCGTTGGGAGCGGGAGACGAGCGCCAGGGCGAGCAGCGGGAAGGCAAGGTCGGCCGAACCGCGCATCGTCAGGTGGGGGTCGAAGGTCATGAGCACGAAGACGATGGCGGTCGCAGCGAAGGCGCCGGCAGCGGCGACGCCCACGGGCCCGGACCGGCGCGCCTCGGCGGCGGTCACGGTGAGCGCGACCCAGGCGAACCACAGGTACGCGAGCAGGAGGGGCACCCCGCCGGTCCACAGCAGCCACGTGTGCCCGCTCTCGATCCAGATCCAGCCACGCCAGCGTTCGGGTGCGGCGACGCGGGCCTCCGGTCGGACGCCGAGCCACACCCCGCCGTCCATCAGCTCCGGCCAGAAGTGGGTCCGCAGGTTGTCGAGACGGTCCGACCAGCTGGTCGGGACACCGGCGGGGGAGGAGAACCCTTCCAGGCGGCGCTCCAGCACCGGCCAGGCCGCCGCCGTGCCGACGAGGACCAACGGGACCGCGGCACCGGTGAGCCGAGCGAGCTGGCCGGTCACCCACCCCAGGGCCACGACGGCGACCACGAGCGCCGCGAGGCCGGAGAACTGGCCGCTCGCGACCACACCGGCCGCCAGCAAGCCCGACAGGACCGCGACCACGCCGCGGCCCGGAAGCCCCTTGAGGAGCCAGGCCAGCCCGACGGCCAGTGCGAAGGAGAGGTGGACCCCGACCGCGATGGAGGAGGCAAGGGTGGAGGTGCCCCGTCCGGTCTCCAGCAGCCGGTCCTGGCCGGCGGGCGCGTAGTAGCGTTCGAACCAGCCGGGCATCTCGACGGGCAGCTGGGTCTGCA
>JBKHDS010000322.1:0-3090 GCA_046541215.1 Nitriliruptoraceae bacterium | reverse complement strand
GGGCCGACCGCGCCACCGGCCGGGTCAGCTCCGCCGTCCCGATCCGCTCCAGCGCCCCGCGCCCGCGTCGCGCTGGCGGCCGAGACCCACCGCCCGACCGCCAGCAGGACCGCAGCCGCGCCGGTCGCGATCACCACCCCGGCCGGACCGGCCGGGAGCGCACCGGTCGCGGTCGGCGCCCCGAGCACCGCAGTCGCCAGCAGCACCGCCGCGAGCGAACCACCCAGCCACCTCGACGCCCCCTCTGGCGCGCGGTCCCCGAGCAGCAGCAGCGCGATTAGCAGGAGCACCCGGACCAGCGCCACGGCGACCCACCGTCCCGTGAGCGTGGCGCCATCGAGCAGGAGCAGCGTCACCTCGATCACCGAGGCGGCGACCGCGATCGCGAGCAGCCAGCGCACGGATCGGTGCAGCGTGGAGGTCGCCTGCGCCGGATGCGACCGCGCGGAGGTCGCCACGGAGGTCGCCGCCCACCACGCGGCCACCGTCAGCACCGTCGCGACCGCGGCAACCATGCCGGCGCCGCTCGCGCCGAGCAGCAGGGGGCTCGCGACCGTGCCGCGCAGGACCTCGACGACGTCCATCCGCGCGGCTCAGACGTCCTCGCGGACCTCGACGGTCACCGTGACCTCACCGGCCTCCGCGAAGCTGAGCGTCAGGTCGAACTCGTCGCCGGGCACCAGGTCGTCGGCGAGGTCGATGAGCATGAGGTGGTTGCCACCGGGCACCAGGACGGCGGTCGAGCCGGCCGGGACCGGCAGCTGCTCGATCTCCCGCATGCCCATCATGGCGAACCCATCCTCGCCCTCCATGCTCTCGTCGCCGGACATCTCGTCGGCGTCGGTGTCGCCGTCGTCGCCGGACATCTCTCCGTCGTCGTGGTCCATGTCGTCGCCGTGCCCGTCCCCCATGCCGCCCTCGGCATCGGCGTCGAAGGTCTCGTGGATCTCCACGCTCGCGGCGACGGACGGGTCGACCTCAGCGCCGAGCAGGACGTCGTCCACCTCGGAGGTGTTCGCGATGTCGAGGTAGACGGCTCCGACCCCGGTCAGCATCGGCGACATCCGGCTGCGGGCGTCCAGCACCTCAAGCTCACCGTCCCCGTCGCCTCCACAGGCGGCGAGCGCGAGTGCCGAGACGAGCAGGACCGGCAGCAGCCGGTGGAGCCGGAGCGGTCGCGACAGCCGTGGCAGGCGGAGCATGGTGCGCACCTCGCGGGACTCGGGAGAGACCTCCGGCGTCGACCGGGGAGGCGTGGGATGCACGCCATGCCGGCTCAGCGTGCGAGAGCCGATCCGGCCCGTGGAGCCTACCACGCGTGGGTCTCAGGCCTCCTCGGCGAGCGTGGCCTCGATCACCTCGGCGAACTCCTCGGCACTGACCCCGAAGGGCAGCTCGCGGATCACCTCGCCGCGGTCATCGATGACGTAGGTGATGGCCGAGTGCAGGACCTCGTAGGACCCGTCGGGTTCGGCGTCCGCGAGCTCGAACCGGACGCCGAGCTGGTCGGCCGCGGTGGTCAACGCCGCGTCGTCGGGGGCGGTCAGGGCGAGCACGCCGTGGTCGAAGAACAGCGACAGGTAGGCGTTGAGTTCCTCGGGACCGTCCCGTTCCGGGTCGACGGTGACGAAGGCGACGTTGGTCCGGTCCGCGAGCTCCTCGCCGACGAGCTGCCGCGCCTGCCGCAGATCCGCCATGGTGAGCGGGCACATGTCGGGGCAGGACAGGTAACCGAAGTAGGCCAGGGTGATCTCGCCGTCCGGGGGAACGAGGTCGGTGGTCACCGGCTCCTCGCGCTGCCAGACGTCCTCGAAGGTGAGCCCGAGCACGTCCGGGGCCGGGTCCCGGACGATGCCGGGCAGCTCCGGATCGGGGCGGAGCAGGAGCACGCCGGTTGCCGCTGCGGCGACCAGCGCCACCGCCAGGATCGCGATCGACCCGGTCCGCTTCGACACCTCGCCCTCCATCCCTTGCTCGCCCGGGGGCCGCTCGCCCGCGCTGTCCTCGCCGTGCTCGCCGTCCTCGCCGCGCCCGCCGTCCGCGGCGCGCCCGCCGTCCGCGGCGCTAGCCGCGCAGCACCCTGAGCAGCGCCCAGCCGTAGGCCTCGTCCGCCTGCGCCGCCTCCACCTCGATGAGCTCCTGGCCGAGCCGGACGGTGCAGCGCCACCCCTCCTCCAGGCGCGCGAGCGACAGGAGCGCGGGACCGAGCATCTCACGCAGCTGCGCCTCGCGCGGGAGCCAGACGGCATCAGCCCGCTCGATCGCGTCCAGTGCCCACTCGGTGGTGCCGTTGAAGGCGATGAGGTCGCCGACGGGGGAGCGGCGCACCTCGACGACCATCTCGGAGATGGTGAAGACCCGGCCGTCCAGGTCCCGGTCGGGGAGGACGAAGCGGTCCCCCTCGGCCGGGGTCCAGGCGAGCCCCTGGTCTCGGAGCTCGGTCGCGAGCTCGAGGCTGATCACCGTGTCCTCCCGTGCCGATCCGTCGTCGCCGTGCGGGCGGCTTCCAGGGTACGGCTCCCGCGCCGGGGCGGCACCCTCCGCATAGCGCAGCCCCGGCCCCCGGGTGGGTTCACGCGCCGCGGCGGCACCCCTCCCGCCCCGCGCGACCCCGTCGTCCCTGCGCCGGTCCCCCTCGCGCGGAACAGCCTCCGGCGCCGGTCCCGGCTCTTCCCGCACATCCCACCGCGGCTCCGGTCCCCGCTCACGCTGATCGCTCCGAGCTAGCCTCGCGCCATGCCCGTCCTCGTGACCGCTGCCCACCACCCCCTCGCGCGCCGCATCGCCGGCCGCATCCTCGAGGAGGGCGGCGAGGTCCGGGTCACCGCCGATGGAGACGTCGGGTCGCTCCGCGCCCAGGGCGCGTTCGTCGCCTCCGCGACCCCCGACGACGAGGGCCGGCTCGAGGCGGCGCTCACCGACGTCCACACCCTCGTCCACGTCGGTGGTGGGGTGCGCACCGCGGATCCGGACCGTCTCGTCGCCGACGCCGAGGTGGTGGTCCGGGCCGCGACCGGGGCGGGTATCCGCCGCCTGATCGCGCTGTCGCTCCCGGGCGCCGCCGTAGACGCTCGCGATCCCCTCCGCCGC
>JBKHDS010000321.1:0-3110 GCA_046541215.1 Nitriliruptoraceae bacterium | reverse complement strand
GCGCGCCGGATCGTGGAGCGCATGGCGCTGGTCTGGCAGGCGGCCCTGCTCGTGCGTGACGGCGATGCGGCGGTGGCCGACGCGTTCCTGGCGAGCCGTATCGCGGGCGACGCGGGGCTGGCCTTCGGGACGCTACCGGGCGGTCTGGACGAGCCGGCGATCCTCGCTCGCGTCGCGCCCTGGGTCGCCTGAAGGAGACTCGGCGGCACCGCTGGCGGCCGCCTCGCGCCCCGCCCCCTCCACGATCGCGTGGAGCCGGTCGGACACCGTCCTGAGCGCTGCGGCCGCGCCGACGAGATCGTTGGCGTGCTCGGAGGACTCCACCGCGGCGTCCGCGACGGTGTGGATGCTCGAGGAGATCTCCTCCGAGCCCGTCGCCACCTCGCCGACCGAGCGGGCCACCTCGGCGGTGGTGACCTGCTGCTCCTCGACCGCGGCCGCGATGGCGCGTTGCAGGTCACCGATGCGCTCGATGACCGCCCCCACCTGCTGCATGGTGGTGACGACCTCGGTGGTGCCGGAGCGGATGGCCTCGACCCGTTCGGCGATCCGGGCCGTGGCCTGGCCGGTCTCGGTCGCCAGATCCTTGACCTCGTTCGCGACGACCGCGAAGCCCTTCCCGGCCTCGCCCGCGCGGGCGGCCTCGATGGTCGCGTTGAGCGCCAGCAGGTTCGTCTGCTCGGCGATCGACGTGATGAGCTCCACCACCTCGGCGATCTCCTCGGAGGCCGACTCGAGCGCCCCGACCTTGGTGCTGGCGGCCGTGGAGGTGTCCTGCGCCTCGGTCGCGACCAACGTCGCCTGCTCGGCGTTGCGGGCGATCTCCGCGATCGCGGCGTTGAGTTCCTCGACCGCGCTGGCGACGGTGGCGGTGTTCGCGCTGACCTGCTCGCCGGCGGTGGCCACCGCCCCAGCCCGCTCGGCGGTCTGATCCGCGACCTCGCCCATGCGGGTCGCGAGGGTGCCGACGTCCTCGGAGGCGTCTGCGAGCTCGCTCGCGCTCGCGGAGACCTGCGATCCGATGGAGCGTCCGAGCCACCACGCCCCCACCCCGCCGAGCAGCAGGACCAGCGTGCCCAGGCCGACGAGCAGCAGCTGGGCCTGCCGCTGCGTGGCGACCAGCTCCTCGACCGGCACGGCCAGCATCGCGACCGCGATCGGCTCGCCGGAGAAGTCCGCGATCGGGACGTGGCGCAGGACGTGCGCCGCGCCGTCGATGGTCTCGCTGATGTCGACGCTGGTCCCACCCAGCACCTCGCGGAGCTGCTCGGTGGGCACGAAGGGTTCCTCGCCGACGGTCGAGACGAAGGTCGTGAAGGTGTCGCCGGCGGTCGTGGCCGCCGAGCCCGTGTCGACCTGCTCGGCGGTGGCGAGGTAGAGGGCGACCCCGATGCCGTTCGACTCCGCGAAGCGCTCGAAGAACGCCTCCCCGAAGGAGGTGCCTACCTCGACGGTGCCGAGGTGCTCGCCGTCCAGGCTCATCGGGACCACGGCCCGCATCCCGAGGCCCCCGACCCCGAGCTCGAGCCCGGTCATCGGCTCCTCCTCGGCGTTGGCCGCCACGACGGTTCCCCGGAACCCGGACAGGTCGTCCCCGTGGTCCTCCGGCATGTGGGTGCGCAGGAAGGACGTCGCCGGAGGGACGTGGAACTGCAGCTGTCGGGCCCCGAACCGCTCCGCCAGCACCTCGAAGGAGGGCGCGGTCAGCTCCAGGAGCCGCTCCCGGTCGCGGGCCGCGAAGGCGGCCACGACCTCGGGGCTCGTGGCCAGCTGGGTCGTCAGGGCGGCGGCGGTGGTGGACGCGCTGTCGAGCTCGACCGCCAGCGCGTCGGCGGTGCGCTGCAGCTCGCGTGCCTCGGCTTCATCCGCGAGCTGGCCGGCCGAGACCAGCCCCACGGCGGTCGCGGTGACCACGGCGACCGCCAGCATGGCGACGGTGGCGGCGATGAGACGGGTCCTGAGGTTGCGGCGCGCGAGCATGGCGATCCCCTGAGGAGTGGGTCTGCCGATACCGTCGGCGGCGGTCGGCGTCCCTCCAGCCCGCGTGTGCGGAGAGCGCGCGGGAACGGGGGGGGGCGGAGACGCGGTAGGCACGGGCGCCGGCGTCGTTGCGCGCGCGGTGGCTGCGGCCGCCGGCCGTGCTACCTCGCCATGCGCTCGGTGAGCTCGGCCAACGCCGTGCGGTGCTTCCGGCGCCGGTAGCGGGCCACGAGCCGGACCGCCTCGGCCCGCTGCGTGGCCTGCTGCTGGTCCAGCAGCCGCAGCAGCTGCGCGGCGGCGGCCCGCGTCGTCGGGTGCCGCGTCGGACCGGCCTCGTCCTGGTCGCCGTCGGCCCGCTCCTGGATGCTGGTGCGTAGCCACGCTGCCTGGGTCTGGCTGTCCTGGAGCACGCCGAGCCCGTCCTGCAGCCGCTGCAGCGCGGCGATGGCCCGCTCCGCACGCTTGCGACCGCCCAGGTGGCCGAAGCCCTCCAGCAGCGAGCGCAGGCGCTTGACCTCCTTGCGGAGGTCGTGCAGGTGTGCGGGCGGGGTGTGCTCGTCGACGTCGTGGGCGTCGTCGAGGAGGCGCTCGTAGCGGCTTCGGATGCGGCCCGACAGCACCACGCCGAGGCGGCGGTGGGCGTCGGGCCCCCCGGCGATCTCGTCCTCGGGCAGCGCGAGCCAGGCCCGCCAGCCAGCCTGCAGGTCACGGGCGGTGCGGGAGCGCAGCGTCCGGGCCACCTCGCGGTGGCCTCGTGCGCGCTCGGCGGCGAGGGTCTCGCGGACCGGTCTCAGCGCGCGCGCCGAGGCCATCTCCAGCGGGGCGAGGTGCCGGTCCCAGCCGGCCAGGTGTACGTCCAGGTCCCGCGCGCAGGAGGTCACCGCCCCCAGGGCATCGAAGCCGGCGCGGTAGCGGCGACGGATCCCGGGTGGCAGGATGCGCCGGCTCTCGTCCAGCAGGGAACGGGTGCGTTGGATCGCGATCCGGAGGTCGTGGAGCGCCTCATCGTCGAGGTGGTCCGCGGCTGGCTCCCAGGTGCGATCGAGCTGCTCGGCGAGGCCGCGGAGCGCCAGCCGGACCCCCCGCAGCGTCTCGTCATCGCGCTCGGCCCGCACCTGAGCGCGGCATGC
>JBKHDS010000320.1:0-3128 GCA_046541215.1 Nitriliruptoraceae bacterium | reverse complement strand
GCTGCCCGGTCTCGGTGACCCGCCGCGGGTGGCCCGAAGACCCGCCGCGGGTGGCCCGAAGACCCGCCACGGGTGGCCCGAAGGAGCTTCCGGCGGTCGCGGGCGTGGCCACGTCCCTCGGTTGCTCCCCCGGTTCTGCTCGCACGTCCGGGCGGAACCGGGGGAGCAACGTCGTGGTGGGCGCTGCCGGTGCTTCCGGCCCCGCCCCCCCGCGGCCCTCGCGGACCTCGGGGCCCCCGCCCCCGCGGCCCCCGCGGTGGGCGGTGCCGGCGCTTCTGGCCCCCGCGGCCCCCCCGTGGCCCCCCGTGGCCCCCCGCGTGGCCCCACGGCCGGTCGCGGCCGGGCTCACGCGGCCACGAGGGCGCACCATCGGTCGGACGAGTCCCGGCCGCCGGAGCACGGGACCGCGAGGGCTACGGTGCGAACATGCAACCCCGATCGGAGAGCCGCAGATGGCCAACGAGTTCACCAACCACCTCGACATGGACAGCCTGGCCCAGGAGAACGACGACTTCCGCCGTGTCCTGATGACCGGTGAGAAGATGCAACTCGTCGCGATGACGATCCAGCCGGGTGACGATATCGGTGCTGAGAGTCACGAGGGGCACGACCAGGTGCTCTACTTCGCCTCCGGGAAGGGCGAGGCCGTCCTGGACGACGAGCGCTTCGCCGTCGGCCCCGGCCACCTGGTGCTCGTCCGCTCCGGCGTGCACCACAACTTCATCAACACCGGGGACGAGCCGCTGCGCATCGTCACGGCCTACGCCCCGCCGGAGCACGCGCCGGGAACCGTCCACGCCGACAAGGCTGCGGCCGAGGCCGACCCGACCGAGCACTGAGCCCTGCACCGGTCGCCGGCGCCAGGATCGACAGCATCGAGGTGGAAGGAAGGGTCCGTGGTCGACGTCGTCTACCGGTTCGGCGGCGACGACGGACCCGCCCCTCGACCCGCGACCGGCGGCCAGGCTCGTCGGCTCCTCGAGCAGGGCAACGCGGCGTTCGTCGAGGTGTTCGATCCGTCGGACGCCACCGACCGGCCGCACGTCGTCGGGGTCCAGGCTGGTGAGGCGCAGGTCGCCGGGCTCTCCGGCGCCCTCGCCCACGAGCCCTTCGCGGTCGTGCTCGGCTGCGCCGATGCGCGGGTCCCGATCGAGCTGCTGTTCGGGCGAGCGATCAACGACCTGTTCGTGCTGCGCATCGCCGGCAACGTGCTCGGCAACGAGGTGATCGGCAGCATCGACTACGCGCTGCAGCACCTGCCGACGGTCCGGCTCGTCGTCGTGCTCGGCCACTCGAGCTGCGGCGCGGTGACGGCCGCGGTCCAGGCCTACCTCGACCCGGCCAGCTACCTCAGCCTCTCCTCCGAGCACCAGTTGAGGGCGATCGTCGATCAGCTGTTCCCCGCGGTGCGCCTCTCCCATGCAGCCCTGCTGCGGGCCCATGGTGAGTCCGTCGTCGAACGTCCGGGGTTCCTCGACGCGCTGGTGGAGGTGTCGGTCGCGGTGAACGCGGCCATCACCGCGAGCTCCCTGCGCAGCGAGCTGACCCGCTACGGGCTGGACGAGGTGATCCCGACCTTCGGCGTGTACGACCTCGCGACCCACCGGGTCGGGGTCGCCGCCGCCAACGGGTCGGGCGCCGTCCGTCACGGGCTGTTCGCCCCGCCGATGGACGCGCGGGGGTTCCGGGCCCTGGCCGACGATCTCGCGTCGGGGCCGGTGGTGCGGGAGATCCTCGCGCCCTGAGGTGGTGGCGTTCGCGCGGGGTGCTGCGACTCCCGGGGGAGCGGTGCGGCCCGCTCGGGGTGCTGCGGGGGTGGCGGCCTGACGGGCGAGGATTGACTCGCGTCCGGCGAGACACGTACCGTCCTTCGCATGATGGCCGCCAGCGTCCCCCTGCCCGTCCTCGACGGCACGCTCGCGGGGCTGGTGGTGACGGCGGTCCCGGTGCTGCCCGCCCTGGCCCTGCTCACGATCGCTGCGCTGCGGCCCCGTCACCCGCTCGCGATCGGTCTGGCGCTCGGAGCGGTGACTGCGGCCGGTCTCGGATCCGCGGTCCTGATCGTGGTCACCGGTGGAGGTGCGGTAGCCGGCCCGGGGGGCTGGCTGGTCGCCGACCGGGTCGGGGCGGCCGTGGCGCTGCTGGCGAGCACGGTGGCGACCACCGTGGTCGCCTACGCCGGCCGTGCGCTCATCGCCGACGGCGGTGGGGTGCGTTTCGCCGCGCTGACGGCCGGTCTGACCGCTGCCACCTCGACGCTGGCCTTGGCCGGGACCCTGCTGGTCCTGGCCGCCGCGTGGATCGCCGTCGGGGTGCTGTTGCTCGCCGCCCTCGCGATCCGACCCGGCAACCCGTACGTCGCCCTCGCGGTGCGCCGGACGCGACGCAGCTTCCTCATCGGGGATCTGGCCCTGATCCTGGCGGTCGGTCTGATCACGGCCACGGTCGGCACCGTCACGCTCGACCGGCGCCTGACCGTGGTGGTCGCCGAGCTCGCGGCCGTACCGCTGCCTGGCCCGGGTGGGGTGCGGCTGCTGGACGCGGTCGCGGTGCTGCTGGTCATCGCCGGGGTGTCCCGGTCGGCGCTGATCCCGCTGCACCGCTGGCTGCCCAGCACCCTGGCCGCCCCGACCCCGGTCTCGGCCCTGCTGCATGCCGGGGTGGTCAACGGCGCCGGGGTCCTGCTGCTCGCGCTCGCCCCCATCGTGCTCGCGTCGGCGCCGGCGGCGGGCCTGGCCTTCGGGCTGGGGGCGCTGACCGCCACGCTCGGCCTCGGGGTCATGCTCGTGCGGGCGGACGTCAAGGGAGCGCTGGTGTGGTCCACCTCCGCCCAGATGGGGTTCATGGTGGTGCAGGCCGCCATCGGCGCGCTCGGTGCGGCGCTCGTCCACCTCATCGGGCACGGGCTGTACAAGGCGGCGGCCTTCCTGGGCGCCGGGGGCACGGTCACCCACACCGCCCGGGCGAGGCACCGCCCGCTGCCCGCCGCGCCGCCGCACCCGCTGCTGAGGGCCGTCGGCCGGGTCGTCGTGCCGCTGGTCACCACCGCCGGGGCCTTCGCCGTCGTCCGTCCCGGGTTCGGGCCGGCCAAGACGCTCCTGATCGCCGTGCTCCTCGCCGTGACCCTC
>JBKHDS010000319.1:0-3161 GCA_046541215.1 Nitriliruptoraceae bacterium | reverse complement strand
CAGGGCCGAGGAGCACCGGGACAGGACGACGTCCGGGCCGCACTTCACGAGCAGCGCGACCTGGGTGCTGCCTCCGATCGGCACCCTGTGCGCCGTCGCCATGAACTTGTAGGTCGAGTCGAAGGGCACCGTGGCGAGCCTCGGGTAGGCCCGCCGGGTCTCGTCGACCGAGACGCCCAGCTTCTCGGCCAGCACGACGAGGGCTGCCTCGGTGGGGTCGCCGACCACCTCGCCGGTCCGGCTGACGGTCGCGTCGTTGGCCAGGGCCGACACGTACGCCACCGCGTCGAGGTCGGCGGCTGGGGCACCGGCGACCCCCCGGACCTGGCCCGTCCACGAGTAGCCTTCGCCGTCCACTTCGTACCAGTGGCCCTGCAGGTACAGCGCGCGGGCCGTCATCTGGTTCAGCGTCAGCGTGCCGGTCTTGTCGGTGTTGATCTGGGCGGTAGAGCCGAGGGTCTCCACGTCGGCCAGGTTGCGCACGATCGCCTTCGCCCTGGCGAGCTGCTGCGCACCCGTTGCCAGCATGGACTGCACGAAGGTGGGCAGGCCGGTCGGGATGGCCGAGACGGCCATGGCGATGCCCAGCAGCATCAGCTCCGAGAAGCTCAGGCCCCGGGCGAGGCCGACCACGAGGATGACCGCCAGCGTGCCCCAGGCGATCAGTCCGAGGCTGCGGGTGAGCTCGTCCAGCTGGCGCTGGAGCGGCGAGCGGGTCCGCGTGACCTCCCCGAGCATGCTCGCGATACGGCCGACCTCGGTCGCCATGCCCGTGCTCGTGACGACCATCCGGGCGCTGCCACGGGTGACCGAGGTGTTCTGGAAGAGCATGCTGCTGCGGTCCCCCAGCGGCACGTCCGGCTGGTCGACGGGTGCGGCGTCCTTGCCCACCGGTGCGCTCTCCCCCGTCAGCGCGGCCTCCTGTGCCTCCAGGGTCGCCGAGGTCAGTACTCGGCCGTCCGCCGGGACGATGTCCCCCGCTTCGAGCTGGACGATGTCGCCCGGCACCAGCTCGCCGGCGGGGATGCGCACCACGGCGCCGTCCCGGACCACGGTCGCCTGGGGTACCTGCAGGTCGGCGAGGGCGTCCACGCTGGCCTGGGCCTTCAGCTCCTGGTTGGCACCCATGGCCACGTTCAGCAGCACGAGGAACCCGACCACGCCCGCGGTCGAGGCCTGTCCGATGACGATGCTGACGATCAGCACCGCGAGCAGCATGAGGTTCATCGGGTCCCGCACCTGGACCAGCGCGAGCTTGAGCCGCGAGGGCTTGTCCGGACGTGCGAGCTCGTTGGGGCCCACGTCTGCGAGTCGACGTGCGGCCTCCTCGGAGGAGAGCCCGTCCACGCTGCTGCCGAGGTGGTGCAGGACGGTGTCGGTGGCGATCCGGTACCAGCCGTCGGCGGGATCGCTCGCGACCCGGTCACCGGAGGCTGGCTGCGGGTGCGGCAGGGGGGTCGGGGACATGGCGTGGCTCCCTCAGTAGCCCGCGAGGAGGTACTTGCTCGTTGCGACCAGGGTGGCGAGCACCACCACCGCGACGGCGTAGCCCGAGGCGCGAGCGATGCTGCCGCTGTGGGAGCGGACGGCTCCGAACGCGAACAGGCCGATGAGGCCGGCGAGGACCCCGCGGGACAGGGCGGTCGCGGCGCTCACGCCCAGCAGCAGCGGCAGCGAGGCCAGGGCCGCGACCACGACGGCGGCAGCAGCCTGCGCGAGCATGGCCAGCCGGTCATGCGACGTCAGTGTCGATCCGACGAACAGCCGCGCCGCGAGCTGGAACGCCAGCCAGTGTGCGAGTGCCAGCCCGAGCGTGCTCCCCCAGATCAGGGTCAGGACCGCACCGTCGTCGGCGTCCCCGGACTTCGCCGTCAGGACCGCGAGGAGCGAGATGGTGAGGTAGAGCCCCATCGTGAGGCCCTCGCGCGCGATGCCGGGATCGATCCGCGACGCCACCCCCGGCGGCCTGTCACCGTGCTCGACCTCCATGCCGCCCGCTCCTCCTGGCCGCCCAGGCCAGCACCAACCCCGCCGCGGAGACGCGGCATGATGTCCGACCGAGCGGTCGTGGGTGGGCTAATGTCCTCCATTAAAAAGGCCGTGTCAAGACCCGATGCGGGAGCGGTGCGGTGGTCCGAGAGGATGCGGAGACGCGGGACAGGCTGCTCGACGCGGCGGAGGAGCTTTTCGCCCGGCAGGGCTCGTGGACGACGCCGCTCGCGCACGTGGTCCGCGCAGCGGGTCAGCGCAACCAGTCCGCCGTCCAGTACCACTTCGGTACGCGCGAGGAGCTGATCTACGCGCTGATCGAACGTGATCGGGACCGGGAGCTCCAGCTGCGGCAGGAACTCCTCGATCGGCTCGACGCGGGCGGGGGCGAGGCCGACCTGCGGCTCGCGGTCGCTGCGCTGGTCCTGCCCAGCTGTGCCAGCCTGGGGCGCGCGCGTGGACGTCGTCTCCGGCTCATCATCGCCGATGTGGCGCGCGGCATCAGCGATGCCCAGCTGGCCGATCCCCGCCCACCCGACATCGCGAGGACGGTCCGGCTCCTGGAGGCGGCGATGCCGGCGATGCCGGCGGGCGTGACGGCCACCCGTATCGCCGCCGCCCTCCGGCTGCAGATCGAGCTCACCGCTGCCCGCGCTCGTGAGCTCGAGGCCGGCCGGCAGCCGCTCGTGAGCGACGCCACCTTCGAACGCGACCTCCAGGGACTCGTCCATGCCATGCTGGCCGCGCCGCCGCCCTGACCGCGGTCACCGCAACGACGACGAGCCCAACCCGAGTACGTCCTGGAACCATGCCGCTGGTCAGGCCGGCACGTGCCAAGTCGGCGCACTCCTGGGTGTCTCACGTGCCAGGCCCGTGGTCTGCCTCGACCCGGCCGGATCCCATGCCACCGGGTCGACACCGACCGGCGCATCCGGCGCTGCGACGTCCTGGCGTAGCGGGACCAGCTCGGGTAGCCGGCGCACCTACGTACGGGGCTCGCCCGGGGGTCGGTCGGCATCGGACCTGGCTGCGTGCAGGACCCGCAGCACCTCGATCCGATCCGGCCGGTGGCGGTAGAACACGACGTACGGGAACCCTCGCACGCCCGCACGGCGGACATCGCGGTAGCCAGCGACGAGCGGTGCGCTGCGTGGGAACTCGGTCAGCCGTGC